>JBJTAQ010000516.1:0-1822 GCA_046090945.1 Pirellula sp. | reverse complement strand
CTTGGTTGCAGTCGCAAGTTTTTCTTCGTCCGAAAGATCATCAACAAGAATTGGGGCCTCGACTAATGCCCGACCAGCCTCGCTCAGGGCAGCAATATTCCCTGCGAAGGATTCCTCCAGCTTAACCTTGTTGGCGGACCTGGTACCTACACTGAACCGCATAGCCGCCGACTGAAGAGCTGGATTGTTAGGGTCTTGGGATAATTGGCTGTCTAAAAGTTGCTTGGCTTGCTCCTTCATGCCGTCCCTGAGTAAGTAATCGATCTTAGTTAAAACAACATTGATATCCTTTGGCTGCTTAGCTTCAATCTTCTCGAATAATAACCTAGAATCTTGAGCGAAGTCCAAACCCTCGAGTTTTTGAACCACAAGTCGTTGAAGTTCGATCGAATCCTCGTATTGTTTCGAAAGCTCTAGCAACCTGTTCTTGGTCGTGTTTCTTGCCTCCTCTAAGGAATCGGGCGAAGCCCGGAGAGTTCCAGACTCCAGTTGCGTTAGCTCTAATACCCAAGGTCGCTCAATCAAAAATGGATCACTTGGGCTCAGTGCCACGGCTTCCTTGAAGCAGTTGTCGAATTTGCTCCAAAGCCCATCCTCTGGGCGATTTCGCTTTTGTTGGTCGAGTATCAACTCACACATTCGAATGTAGTCTTTGCCTGTTTTCTCGACCACCAAATCCATTCGATCAATCGCGTCGCGAAGACGGTTCGCACCCGCCAACGCATCGGCAAGTCCGCGATGCCTTTCGTCCACAAGTGGTGCCAAAGCCGAAGCGTCTTGGTAAGTTTCCACGGCTCGGTCATACTGCCCTGACCTTAGGTAACACATACCCAAAGACGCAAGCATCTCTGAGCGATTTGCGGAATCCATCTCCTGATCTTTGGTGACTACCTCCTCAAGGTACTTGGCTGCACGTACGAAATCCCCTTGCAGAGCGTAGTAGGTCGCCCATTGTTGACTTGCGATCCTGTTGAGTGCGACTTGTCCACGCTTGGTCAAAAGCCCTGACTCGACACGAATCGACTCGTCCATGGACTTGAGAGTCTCTCTCATGTTTTCAAGATCGCGTTTGCTGGCCCAGGCCTGAGCCAACCTGAACCATAATGGTCCGGTGGGAGCGGTCGCGACTCGCCCACCATCTTCCCAATAGTTGACCGCTGCATCGAAATCACCTCTGGCAAACGCAATTTCACCGAGCCCTAGATAAATCTTAACATCACGTTTGAGGCCGTTCTCCATCGCTTGTTTGTAGTATTTTTCAGCCAATTCCAACCTTTCCGTTTTTTTCGCGATCTCCGTTCCCCGCGAGTCGTTCAAACCGCGTTCCATAAAGTGACCCCCAGCCTCACGCAGGACAGTTGCATTCTCAGGGGCAATAGTCAAAGCTTGGCGAATATCCGATTCTGCTCGGACTGGATCGATTCGCGATGCGATGGAAAAGTGCGCCAACCACGCTTCGAGTTTCTCACGATTGGTCGCAAGCATCTTGTCCATGACCGAAATAGCTCTATCTTTTAGTTCCTGAGGAGTCTGACCGTCCAGCTGAGACTTGGCTAAAAAATCAGGATTACCTAGACAGGCCTCCGCGATCGCGGTTGAAATCTCAATATCCCCTGGATTGTCGATAATCGACTTGAGCAATAGATCAACCACATGCAAGGTCGATGAGGAATACAGCCATTCAGGTATTGCCAACTTGGTCGAATCGGTGAAGGAATGGTTCCGATTCTCCAAAGCCATCGTATATCGAGACAGGGCCAACCATTTCATCAAATACGGATCAACGCTAGGGTTGGCAAGCTTCGCGATTTGATCAAGGGCA
>JBJTAQ010000515.1:0-4565 GCA_046090945.1 Pirellula sp. | reverse complement strand
CTGGTCGACGAAAATCTTTGAACAATTAGGGATCCCCGAAAAACTCTTTCGCACCCCCGTTCAACCTGGTTGCTCGCTGGGCTCGGTTCGAACCCAAATCAGAAACCTGACCGGACTATCGCAACGAGCTAAAACGATCGTTCCTGCAACCCACGACACCGGGGCCGCAGTTCTTGCAGTTCCCGCACAAGGTTTCTCGGAGTCCAAGCCGAATTGGTGCTACATCAGCAGTGGCACTTGGTCGTTGATGGGTGTCGAACTGAGCGAACCTCGCCTGAACGAAAAATGCTCTCAATTGAATTTTACCAACGAAGGTGGAGCGAACGGAACTGTCCGATTGCTTAAAAATATCGCCGGCCTCTGGCCACTTCAGCAGTGCCGAGCCAGTTGGCAACGACGAGGAAAACCCTACGACTGGACAACGCTGGCTACCCTAGCTGCCGAGGCTAAACCTCACGCGCACTGGATCGACATCCAAAACGCAGCCTTCGTCGCTCCAGAGGATATGCTCGATGCCGTCCTCGGCTACATCAAACAGACCGGACAGAGCGTCCCTCCAACCGATGGCGCCATCGCTCGAACAATCCTCGAAAGCCTTGCGATGCGTTACCGCATCTGCCTGGGAATGCTCGAAGACCTCCTCGGTTACCAACTCGAAACAATCCATATCGTCGGTGGCGGTGCCCGAAACCAACTCCTCTGTCAAATGACCGCCGATGCATGCAACCGCACCGTGGTCGCCGGGCCAGTAGAAGCCACCGCACTTGGAAATGTAATCTCCCAAATGCTGGCCCTGGGCCGATTCAAAAATGTTGGCGAAGCTCGAAAGTGGATGCTGCAAACCAGCTCGATCGACGTCTACGAACCAAAATCGCCTGATGCATGGAGCGAGTCGTTCGCCAAATTGTCCAAGCATCTGAGCTAGTCGATTACAAGCCGTTCCGCTTGGCAAAGGCCATGAATTGCTGCCAGTCATACAGGAGCATGTCATGCTCCCCTTGGCGAAGATGGTATCCCACGGCCCCCTGTCCGATCGGCGTGTTAACAGCCGGCAACTCCTTGGCATCCAACCCCTGTTTGCCGAGCAATCGATAGGCGCTCGACGCATGATACCCTGACAAGAGTTCACCCAAGGGGTCTGCCCATTGGTCGTTGCTAGCGCTTGCGATGTAAACTGGCCTGGGTGCGATCGCAGCGATCAGCTGGTGCTGATCGAATTCCAGCAACTCCTCCCGATCGTTGTACTTGCGAAAATTCCGATTGAACCAATGCGGAAAGGATGTGTTGATCCTTGCCACCGATTCACCGTAAATTCGTTTGCTCAGGGCAGCTCCGCCGCACCCTGAATTGTTGGAAACGACCAACGCAAACCGCGCGTCGGTAGCACCTGCCCACAAAGCGGTTTTTCCAAGCCGCGAATGTCCGACTACCATCAGCCCCTTGGGGTCAATCCCATCGAGCTTTTCCAAAACATCCGCAAGTCTAGACAAGCCCCAAGCCCAAGCGGCGATTGATCCCCAACGACTGGGATTCTCCGCATCGATACGATGCTCTGGAAACAAACCGTGAACACCATTCTCAAATCCGTCGTCGTAGTCCGGATCGATGTCAGAATAATGTGCCGTCGCAACCGCATAGCCTCCTGCGACAATCTCAGCGATCGGCCAGCGTTCACTCTGATTCGCGCGACTGGCCTCGGTGGCCTTGTTGTCGACTACCCCAGGATTCCGCTTGTCGCACCAACTGGTCGTGAGTCGTATCTTTGGATCATCACAGGTCGATTGATTCCCTCGAAAATTCAAACCTAGAAAACAAGGCGCATCAGGGCGATCTTTAGGAGACCATAGCGCTAAATCGACTCGAACCTGCTTGCCGTTTCTCTCAAGAAATACCGCGATTTGCCTGCGGCGAATATTCGCTCGGGTCTCTCCACCCAAGACGGCCGGGCCGTCGTCGAACACCTCGGTCCGAATCGCCACGGTCTCCTTAGGTGCAAAGCCATACTCTTGGGTGGCAAGCAGATTGACCAAATAGCTGCGCTGGGCCGGCCACTGCTCTTTGGATTGAATCGCTTTTCCATCCGGGCCTGCCAGAACAGAAACGAGTTCGAAACCAGAAGCCTTGGACTCGTCGTAGTTCGGAGGACGTATCTCTTGACTCACGACGATCCCCCCAAGACAACTGAGCAAAACAACCAATGCAAGCCCCGCATTCTTGGTCTTGTCACCGATCTGCACCAGCGGCTTAATCGTAATACCCAACTCTGACTCGGACTTGGTAGCACCAGGACAGCCTCCGCAACGCGGCTTGAAATCCTCGCCGGAATCACCCCTGGTGAGTTCTCTACCGAATCGATAGAGTTTCATGGCTAAAAGCGCTAACGCGGAAAGCACAACCAGGATCGTAACGAGCCACTGCATGGCATCACCCTTCTGCAACGTTGACGTAAACTTTCAAGGCACTGCTGTCTTCAACCAGCAAACGCATCATCTCTTTGTATTGATCCAATCCCTGCACGGGGTTGGTCAAGATCTTTTCAAGCACCCCTGGGAACATGACTTCGCCAAGCGCTAGGTCTCGGATCCCCGACTCGAAGTGTTCGCGATTGGCGTTCACACTACCGAGCAGCAACTTGTTCCCGAGCACCCATTCGATGTTGATTTTGTCGGAACGAACCTCAGCCGTGTTCTTGCCACCCGTGATGCTGGTCCAAACTAATGCACCGTTATGAGCGAGCGACTCCATGGCGCTGAATGCAATCTTCGAGGAACCTGTGGCATCGACGATGATGTCCGCCTTGCCGACCTTCTTCGTAAGATCTTCAAGACTCGTTTCCGAAGTGGCGACATAGGTCGCTTCCATCCCTTCGACAATAGAACTTTTTAGATGCGGCCCCTTGGCACGTGCCAAGGTAAAGACCTCAAGCCCCTTGAGTCGCAACACCAAGGTTGAGAGCAAGCCGATTTGTCCGGCACCCATCACAAACGCTCGCTTGGGACTCCACACCTTCATCCTCCGCTGAGCTTCATAGGCCTGATGGATCGCCTTGGCAGCACAACTCATCGGCTCCATCAGCACATGCAGGTTCTTCAGTCCCTTCGGTACACGGACGATGTAGTCCTCGTGATCGACAAAGTATTCGGTCAAGTAACCGTGCAGCAGGTTGATGCCTCGTTCGTAATAAGTCTCTTCGCTGGTCATGTCGTAATTGCCGATCTTGTCATAGATCGACCCTCCAGGGCGACGAACCGTCGCTGTAACATAATCTCCGACACGAATGTTTTTCACATTCGCACCTACTTGCTGGACCACACCAAAGGATTCATGACCGAGCACTAGGTAATCGTCCCCAGGAGGAGGGTTTCCATAAAGTGCGTCATTGATCTCTCGGTCCGTAGCATCCACTCCAACCTTTAGCACTTTGATCAACACCCCTTTGCCGCCCGGAATCGAATCCAATTTGGGCTCAGGGATGTCCCGTTGGTGAACGCTATGGGGAGTTCCTGGACGAACGGCAATCGCTTTCATAACTGATTCAATCTCAAAAGAAATGCAACGGATAAACAGAGTTCCTCACGCGCGGCAATGCCCCTCCGGCAATCGCCCGCTCGGCATCGGAAAGGGAATGCCGAACCCGCGGATTTAGAGTCAAAGAGTATAGTCGATTCGGCGATTTTCTCCCAACGCCAAACAGGGTTAACCCCTGGAAATCCAGCGATAAGCCTTCGAGGCATTTGCCGAGCAAAACTTCTTCAGTGCCTCAGCCCCCTTCTGGCTGACATAGTCCATCGAAAGCCGCTGAACGGTCTTGTAGTCCGCCGCAAATTCGCACACGGGCCAGTTGCTGCCGTATATGACTCGATCCTCTCCAAAGGCATCCCAGACCACATCGAGCGTCGGCAGATAGAAATCCAAATCACCCGGAGCCTTTTTCCCATCTCTGGCCGCACCTTCGACCAACGCAGAAATCTTGCAGTAAACATTCGGCTGCCTAGCCGCCGCACGCATGGCGACCTTCCAAGCTTCCGGGGGAGATTGTCCAGTGATCGCGACATTCCCGATGTGGTTCAGAACAATCGTCAATTCCGGTAGACGCTTGGCAAGAGATTCCACCAGCGAAACAATTTCGGGCCCTCCGTTCAAATCGGCCGCTATTCCCATGTGAGCCATGAGCGCAAAGGAATCGAGTTCGTTGCGCTGCAGGAGTGTTCGGACGCGGTCCTCCCAAATCCGGATCCCTCGATACAGCTCATTGGCGGCAAACCGCTTGAGCTGCTCGGCGAATACTCCCGAAGTCGGATCGAGCCTTCCGACAATCCCCACAATGAACGGCTCGGACTCAGCCAAGTCCAAGAGCCATTGGTTGTCCTCGATCCACTCGCTGGCCTCGACGATCACCGTTCCGGTGACTTTTTGGTACTGCTCCTGAGCCTGAAGATCCCTCGGCAGTACGGTCCTGTAGAGTGTCGAATCCTTCGGCGGCCACGGCACTCCTTGCTTGCGGGCCGGATCGTAAAAATGGGTGTGGCAATCGATAATCTCCAAGGCACTCGTACCTGCATGAG
>JBJTAQ010000514.1:0-2843 GCA_046090945.1 Pirellula sp. | reverse complement strand
CCCTGGTGAGTCACGCGAGTGAGTCACCAGGGTCCAAGGCAGCGTACTAGGATTTTTGGTTTATCGAGGGCAGCAAGTGCAAGCATGCACGTGCACGAACTCCAAAGCAATTGGCCAGAAATGCGAAAACCCTGGGGCAACCAGGGTTTTGCAGCATTGGCTTCAGAAAACCAGCGGAGAGGACAGGATTCGAACCTGCGGTAGGAAATTAATCCTACGCCGAATTAGCAATCCGGTGCTTTAGACCACTCAGCCACCTCTCCGAGGATGCCGTTTCGGATTCGGATTTCTCCCCGATCCCACATTCCGGCATCTCAGACCATTTTGGCAGATCGTCGGCGGTTTGCAAGGTGCTTGGACCTAATTCGGGCCAATCGAATGCGTGTTGTCCTAGCCGCGGGTCAAATGGCAATAGAAAGGTGGGGGGTGGTCTACCTGTTCCGATTCGGCCTGGGAAGTGATCAAGTAGGCTTCCTCGATCGGAAAAACCTCGAACTTGGAAGCACTCTGCTCCCGTCCCAAAATACTCAGTGCCGTCGCGCCGGCGTCGGCGGCTGTCGCCGTATCTGCCAAAACCGTACAACTTTGGTGATTCCTCAACGGCTGGCCAGTCCGTGGGTCAATCAAATGACTGTACGATTGGCCACCGATCACAAGCGACTGATTGCGGTCCCCGGAGGTCGTGAGCGAGCAGTTGGCCCGTTCCAACTCCATCAGCGGCGGACTGTTCTTGCCTAATCCAGCAACCTGGACCCGCCAGCCGCGTTTATTCGGCGGTGCCTGCCCCAAGCGTATGTCGCCCCCAATATCGATTAGGTAACTTCGGCAACCGGCTTGGGTCATCCGATCGACCGCCAAATCGATGATGTAGCCGGTCGCTATGCCAGAAAGATCAAGAATCAATCCCGGCCGATGCACCGTGACTAAGCATTCGGCGTCTTGGCCACCGCTAAGTCTCCGAGTGGCACACTCGACATGTTGCCAGCCACAACGTCCAAGTGCCTGAGATTGTTCCTCGCCAGACGGTACTCGCTGGGTTTTTCTCGCCTGTCTCCAGAGTTCAAACAGACTCCCGCAGGTGGCGTCAAAAGCTCCACCGGAGATCTCGTGCCAGAATCGCGCAAGCTCGATCAATCGATAGAGATCTTTCGAAACACGGGTCTGAGACCCGCAACGAGCATTCAGTTGCGAGATCTCGCTATGTGCCGAGTAATTGTTGAAGATGGGAATCAGCCGTTCGATTTCATTCAAGCAGGCATCGATCCATCGCTCGGCAGTTGTCTGTTCCTCGGAGTAGACGACCAGTTTGAGCATGGTCCCCATGGTCGGGGCTGAGTATTCGTAACGGTCCATCATGCAGTGCGTGTAAATCTGGCACGGTAGACCGGAAGGCCATTGAGTCGAGTTCGCCGTTCAAAGTGGGTTCGATAATCCATACCGTGCGATGCCGTGGGTTCTGGTACATAGAAGGGCCCATCAAGAGTCGTCAGTTCGACAATTCTCGGGACGGCAATCTCATAGTAGTCGAGCACATCGGTCCAAAAATGAAATTGCCCGTTGGGCTTTAAGACTCGTTGAATATGCAGAATCGTTTCGTCAGACAAAACGCGCCGCTTCTTGTGCTTGGCCTTCCACCACGGATCTGGGAAATACACATGGACGGCAACAACGGATCGATCTGGCACCTCGCTGGCGATAACCTTTGTAGCATCGCTCGCGATAAAAACCGCATTGTGAATCTTCAGCCGATCGAGTTTCGCTTGAGCCTCTCTGGCGTACTTGGCTGCAAGCTCCAATCCGATGAAAAAATGGTTCGGTTCGGCCTTCGCAGCGTTGGTCAAAAAGAGCCCTTTGCCCGAGCCAATTTCCAATTCGATCGGCAGTGTCGCTCGGATCGCTTGTCCAAAGCGAACCTCGTCCTCCGGGTCACGAAACAAACGGTTTAGGGTTTCGAAGCCGTCGGACTCGTCTCCCTCGGATTCTTCCTGTATGGAATTCATCGATCGGTGTGTTGAATGAATCTGGTTGGAGGTATGTATAATGAGCCCGCGAGGGTGGATTTTCCCGGTTGGATTTCCGATTGCCATGTTGCACGGCAAAGGCGTTGGGTTATAACCGAAGCCTGATCAGTCCCGGCATATCCTCAAGGATATGCACTCCCACCTTTTTCGTCACCCCTTACCGAGTGATTCCCTCCATGAGTTCTGAGCAAAAACCCGTCGATTCCAATATTGAAGCATCCGCGGAAGCCTCCTCGATCGAAACTTGCGCCCCGGCCCAAACCCAGATCGGTCGCAGGGGTTTCGTGGCCACGGCTGCCGCAAGCGGCCTAGCCGCGAGTTTTTTCAATCGGTCCGTCCACGCCCAAGGTTCTGACATCATCAAGGTCGGGTTGGTGGGGGCTGGAGGCCGCGGGACGGGTGCTGCCAAAGACGCAATGACCGCGGATTCCGGCTGCCGACTGACGGCTGTTGCCGAGGTTACCGATGATCGTCTGCAAGCGGCTAAGAACAATCTCAAGCGAACGCTCGGTGAACAGTATGCCGTACCGGACGATCAAGCTTTTTCGGGTTTGGATGCGATCGACAAGCTTTTGCAGACCGACATCAACGTGGTGCTACTGACCACTCCGCCTGGATTCCGGCCGATGCACATGGAGGCTGCGGTCGCGGCAGGCAAACACATTTTCTGCGAGAAGCCGATCGCCGTGGACCCGGTTGGTGTTCGCCGAGTGATGGCTGCTAGCGAGGCGGCCAAGGCCAAGGGGTTGTCGTTGGTCTCTGGGCTCTGCTGGCGTTACGATTTGGGTGTGAAGGCCACGATGGAGCAGATCCACAGCGGCA
>JBJTAQ010000513.1:0-2744 GCA_046090945.1 Pirellula sp. | reverse complement strand
CATCAGCGGTTCGGCACAGGCGGTGATGCTGCCGATGCTCGGGTTTGCGGCGTTGTATTTCCGTTATTACAAGACGCGTCGCGAGTTGCACGGCTCGAGGTGGATCGAGATTGGACTCTGGATCAGCGTGGCATTACTGTTTGCGATCGGACTGACGAATCTGTACCTGGAAATCCGCAAGTTTTTCAAGTAGATCTGCCCGCACCCAGGCGGTTTTTCTTCCTCAACGGAAAAAACATTCAACGAGGGGGTTGCCAAAGTACGAAGTTATTAGTACTATACCTGTCGTACTAAGCAAGCGCAAGCTTGCCGACTCTCCCGCTAATCTTTTTTTGAAAGGGGTTTCGCGATGCGAAACAATCGATCGTTGCAAAAGCGGCTTTCCCGGAAATTGTTGATGGAAAGTCTTGAAAACCGAGCACTTATGGCTGCCGATTTGTACCATAATTTCGCCATGCCCGAGGACGTCGATGCCAATGGGAGGGTGACACCTATCGATGCACTGATCGCCATCGATCGGGTCAATCGATCCGTCGCAGGAGAGCCTTCGACAGCTACGTCTCAGCTCGAAACGGTGATGGTCGATGTCGATGCGGATGAATCGATCAGCCCACTGGATGCATTGGCTGTGATCGACATCCTCAATTCGCGAAGCGCCAATGGGGAAAGCGGTTCGCTTGTCAGCCGTATCCAACCGGATCGGCGAATAGAGAGAATTCAGAGGGCCGTCGAGGCCAATACGTTGCCACCAGGATGGACCATGGACCAAGCTCAAGCGATCCTTGAGACGCTTCGAGTCGGTGGTCGTCCCGAGTTGGGTGACATCGTCGAGAATGGATCGCTTCGCTGGATGCCTGCCGAAATGAGCCTTCCCTACGAAGATGGATATTCATCGGAAAACGAAGATCGTCAAGTCGAGTCGTTTGTTGCTGCTGTTTCACAGCGCCTCGAAGCATTCAACGTCTCGACCGAGGTGATCTCTAATATCTCTCGATTTATTCGAGAAGGATCCCCGGAGGGTACTCCTGTTGATCAATCGCAGGTACGTGAACGATTGGCCAAGTTGGGAGTGGATGTCGATACGATCATGCCTGAGCCGAAAACCGATATCGACCTGGATGAGCCTCAAGATCCAGCAAATGAACAAATCCTGGTCACTGCCCCAATTCTTGAGTCGATCGTTACCAGGTTGAGCTATGCCGGTGCGGCGGGCGAAATCATAGACACCATTAGCAAGGAGTGTTCCGATGCGATCGATGCAGGATCGCCGCTTGGGCTCGAACAAGTCCAAGAGCGACTAGGTCAACTCGGTTTCTCGTGGGCAACCTTCAGCTACATTGTTCCCGAGGTACTTCCTCCGGCCCTGGATCCAGAACCGCCGCGATCGCCTCGGCAGGAGCAATCCGATGGTCGTATCGATCGCCCCGAACCTCCCGTCGTAGAGCCGCCAATCGTGGTGACTGTTATGGTCACTCGACCAGTGGCCGACTCGCTCCTGCCACGGCTTGCCGAGTCGGGGGTTTCCGAGAGAATCCTCGCTATACTTAGCAGGGAGATCTACGATGCAATCGCGATTGACAGGCCCTTGGACATGCTGCAAGTGCGCCTGCGACTTATGGAGCTCGGTGGCTGATCCATTTCGCCACTTGGTCTCCTTAAAGGTAGTTTTCACGGTGGTCACCGGATTGGATAATGCATGGGTGATCACCGTTGCGAGCCTTTGGTTACCGATAGATAGTCTTGTTTCCAATCCCCAAGCGACCTTTACCACACTTTCTAGCGATCTACGGATCTAGCCATGACTCAGCCTTTTCTACCTACGGATTCCGAACTTGAGATACTGAAGGTGCTTTGGGAAAAGCAGCCATGTTCGGTCCGGGATGTTCACGATGCAATCGTTCGAGATGGACGTCCCTTGGCTTATACAACCGTCTTGAAACTCATGCAGATCATGACGGAAAAGCAGCTAGTGAAGCGTGATAGCAGCAATCGAGCGCACGTCTACTGCGCAGCCATTCCGCGCCCTCAAACACAGAAGCAGCTCGTGGATGATCTTCTGGATAGGGCTTTTTCGGGCGCCGCTTCGGAACTGGTTTTGCACGCTCTGTCGGGCCGAAAATCAACACCTGAGGAATTGGCGGAAATTCGCTGTTTGCTCGAAAAGCTTGAGAAGTCAACCGAGTCGAAGTCAAACAAGTCCCCAGGCTGATCACAGAGCCGGTCCGGTATTGCGGGTCAAAGGTGTAGCGTATGAACGGTCATCTGAATGCTCTGGTATGGGATCGTTGGATCATGGACTACGCCCCACGCATGGGTTGGGCGTGCTACCATTCGTTTTGGCAAGGATTGGTTATGGCGGGATTGCTACAGGTCGCCTTGTATGCGATTTCACGCAGTTCTGAAAACCGAAGCAATCTTCGATACTCAATATCCTTGCTCGCGCTTTTTGCTATTCCCATCCTTGGATTCGCGACGTTTCTAAAAAGGGATGACGCAATCCCGCAATTCGATCTTGCTGAAAAAGCACCGGGAGTATCAATCGATCGATTGCTAGGTGCTATTTCGTTGCATGAGAGCGTTCCGCTTCTTTACGATTTTCGATCATGGATAGTCGGATTCCTACCAATCATTAGCCTGCTGTGGGTTGCAGGCTTTTTGATTGCAGCAATTCGACTGGTTCAAGGGTGGTTTTTTGCTCGTCGATTGGTTACTCAAGCAGTGGTTTTTGATGATCCGGTATGGCA
>JBJTAQ010000512.1:0-7523 GCA_046090945.1 Pirellula sp. | reverse complement strand
TCTCGCCCAGGGGCAAGAGCACCGCGACTGGACGATCGAACGAGAATGGAGACTGGCGGGCGATTTGAGGCTAGCCCAACTGCCGACGCACGGCGTCTTTATTTTCGTATCCACCAGATCGGAAGCGCTCGCCTTGGCGCACTACACACGTTGGCCGGTCTACTGGTTAAACGACTCAGCGTCGGTTTTGAGCGGTTAGCTCGGCGATCATTTTTTCAGGTGAGCCTAAGGCTTGCATCCTTCCGATCCAGTAGTTTACATCGCTGCTTGTCGCAAGCTTACCTGTCAACGTCTGGATGACTTGCTGGACATAAGCTTGATCCGTCGCATATCGTTCTCGGAATTGAGGGCTAGCCATGATTTTGGCGGCGACATCGTTGAGCGTATGTCCCTGTTGCATGTATTCCTGCCAGGCGATCAATTCACGGCTTGAGGGTTGCCGACCAAGCAACGAGACAAAGACTTGATTCAATGCATCGGTATTGACTTGCCCAGGTAGGGCAGGTGCGGCTGGAAGCGAGGCGGTGATGACTCCCGACGGGGGAGTTGGCGGTGGTGTGGTTGCTGCTCGGTCGAGCACAAGGTTGTAAAGCTGAGTGAAGCCTTGAGCGGGAACCAATGTCGGCTGTCTTAGGCTATACAAAACCTGGTTGTTCCAACTGACGACGGCTGTGAGTTGGTACTGGTCTGTCGGGCTCAAGTATCTTGGGTCTAAAAACAGATCAAAGCGAAACGGTCCGGTTCCTTCGGATTTCAACACCGCTTTTCCCCCTGCAACCTCGTAGAAGGGACGCGTCAGGTTTTGGAGTTGTACGGTGAGCACGGAACCGACTGGCAGACTGCTGCGATCGGCAATCGAAACTGTTCCGCTGAGCGAGGTTGCTGCTGACGCAAGGGTGACGACGCTTGCTCGAAGCGCCCGAGTACGTGAGTCTTGAATCAGTAGTGGAACCCTTCCGAGTCCGTCGACATACCTTTTGATCTCCTCGCCGATGTCCACGACACGTCCCTCGAATTCCCCGATACGGGTTCCAGACACGGCAATAATCGTGTCGCCCGGAATAATCCCGGCAGCTTGGGCAGCGCTATTGGGCTCGACGGTTTGTACAACGGCTCCGATGTCTGTGTTGCGAACGACTACCCCAAGCTTCCATGGTCGAGTCGTTGGGACCAGCGTACTAGCCCCAGGTGAAGTAGCATTCGGGGCTACACCTGGTGTTGCAACCGAGACGCTGCCGCCATAACCAGGTGCCACTTTCGGAACTGCGGCATTGAAGCCCAACCAACTCTGAGCATTTGTTGAGCAACAGTATGTAGCCAATGCGAGACAAACCAATAGATGAATTGCTGATCTCATTGCGGGAACCTCTCTGGAATCGTATGGACTGGATCGATGCGTTCGGTTCAGCGCACTTGCGGGCCGCTGATCGCATCAAGCTGCTTGCGGATGAAGGCCGGATCGACTGGGAAAAAGCCAGCCCGAATCGCTTCAAGCTGCCCGTCGCGACTCAGGACATACCTCAAGACCCCTTCGCGCACTCCGCCGTCGGTCTTGGTCGCCTCTTTATCGATGATCAAAATCAATGGACGTACAAAAGGGTATTTTCCCGCAAGGAAATTTGCCTCGCTGGCTTCAACGGCCAAGCCGCCGAGAACCAATGGAACCGCACGGACCGCAGGATTCGCTTCACCAAAACCGCTCAAGGCTACCCCATACTTGTCGGCTCCAACACCTTTGGTCACATCGGTATTGGTTTCATGCACCTGTGCCGATTTGGCCAACTCGGCACCTCCGGCAACCCACTGCTTGATAAAACCTGTAGTGCCGCTAATATCGCTCCTACTGTGGATCCGAATCGGTTGCTCGGCCCACTCACCCTTGACTCCTAAATCACCCCACTTGGTCGCCTGGGCCTTACCCGCCGAAGAGCTTCGGAAAATAGATTCGAGTTGCTCTGGGGTGATGTTAGCGATCGGATTATCGCGATGCACGTAAAGAGCTAGTGGGTCCAACGCCACGATCACCGACATCGGATCCTTGCAGCTCTTGCTTTTAAGAGCCGCTATCTCTGCATCGGTCAATGGACGACTGGCACCAGCGATCACGCCAGGGTTTTCTGAAATCTCCTGGAGGGCGCTCTCGGTCCCCTCCTTGCCCTTGGTGAATGCGACCTCAGGATGGAATTTCTGAAACCGTTCCGACCAAGCTCTCGCGAGCGATTGCATGGTCGTTGACCCAGAGATAACCGCTGAACCTTTGATCTCTCCTTTGGGATGGTAGGGTTCCAAAGACTCGACCAAGTGCATCAGGGCAAGATGTTGGCTGTTGTCTTGTGCTGGAGTCGCAGGCAATGAAGTCGGCCCGCTGACCTGTGAGACCGATGGAGTTTGGGCAAGCCCCAGTGTTGGGAGAATAAAGATCGCAATGCACGCGATGTAAGGCTTTATTCCGACAGACCGATAGCGACACAAGGCCATTTCAAATTCCTCCTGAATCGAGCATCCTGAACCTTCAACCCAAGAGTTTACAGAAATGGCTCGGTTGCGACTAGATGGGCTCGCATTTGAAAGAGTCCGCAGGTTGGTTAATTGCGGCAAAAATACTCAACGCCAAATATCCAGGGGGGGACCAAGTCGGGGCTGATGCTATCTGGGAGCGATCCATGGACATGGTATTCGGGAGTAATTCCCCAATTTATCGACAACAAAAACGGACTCTTGGTCGTCGGGAATGCGAAGAAACCGTGGCGCAGGTATCGGAACTAGCGTTTCGGTGGTCAAGCTCCGTGAAGCGATGTCGTAGGTGCGTAATATCGAATCGGCGCTGAGGGTCACTAGGATCTGTCCATCGTTTGACCACTTCATATCCAGGAGTGGATCTCCGTGGAATCTCATCTTCGAAATCAACGCGATCGTTGCTTCTCTGAGCGAATAAAAACGTATCGTCCGCTCGGCATTGAGGGCGACAGCCAACGACTTGCTGTCCGGAGAGATTGACATGCCACTGACAGACATCCCGGGTTCATGGACGAGAACTTGCTTTTCGCCATTGCTGAGATCCACTCGTAGGATCTGCGAGTTTCGTTCGTATACAACGAATCGACCGTCTGGGCTCATTTGTATGTACCGATAAGGTTCGAATGATGGGGGATCTTCCCACAAAAATCGTTGCTTTAGATGATCCCATACCCCTATAGTCATAGGCCTTTTTCCTGAGGGAACCGTCTGCTGATTGGGGCTCATGTAACAGAGCGATTGGTGCGAGTTCGGGAAACCAATAAAATCATCGAGCCAATAACCTGGAGGCAACTGAGTAAGCAACTCGATTTGGTCGGTCTTGGGATCGTACTGGTGAATTCCAAATGAGACCGACAAGTCAGTTGGATCGTTGTGTGTTCCTATATGGATTTTGTCCTTTAGGGCAAATAATTTCTTGATTCCATGGCTATTCAAATGCCGAAAGGGTCTATCCTGGGTTTTCCCGTTGGTAGCAAAAGTCCGCATGCTGATTCTGGTGGTACTTTGATCCAACACAAACACCAGGTCACTCGATGTCGGGTACAAATCGGCCACATCGGAATGATAAACTTGCTCATCAGGCACCGTCGGCCTGAGCTTTCGAATGGTCTTGTCCTCGCTGAAACTATAAAGATCTCGATCGTTATCATCCCAGGCTAGGCTAGAGATGCGTTTCTGATGAGCAGGCCAACTGGCCAACTTCCCCTCCCTTTCGAGACTTGTAAACTCCTTCCAAATATTCTTGCGGTCCTGGAATGACAACTCGACGATATCGCCCGGGACCCTCAGCAGATGCAAAGCACCGCTGGAATCCCCGATCGCCAGTTGCGATTCGTCTGAGCTAAACGCCAAGGAGGTCACATCGTAGGGGAATTTGATCTGTTGGATTGGTTGGTAATCCCCTTCGGATTGCCGCAGGATGATCAAGTAGCCTTTGTTCAGACCCATGGCAAAAAATTTGCCGGATGGTCCGATCGCCAAGCATGAGCAACTCTCACGGATATGGTTCAGTGGCGGGGTTTCGACCTTTGGAATACCATCCCCAGTCCTCATCGTACCGATACTGACATCCCCTTTTTCATTGCCGAATGCAAATAGGCCCTCTTTGTTCGATGCGATGCATTCGAGGTCTATCTCGCCAGACTCGAATTGACACAATTGCTTGCTGCTCGGATACGACCAAACCGTTGCCTTGGGCTCATTGCCCACACTCACAAGGTACCTCCCATCAGGACTCCATGCGATTTGGAATACCCCCTTCGATGATGCTTGGATTTGCGAATCCAAAGATCTGTTTTTCAGGTCCCACAGTTTGATCGTTCCGTCGTCTCCTGCAGTCGCTAAAAGAGAATTATCAGGACTCAGCGCCAAGCCATTGACTTCCTTTTGCTGGGTGTCCTGCTCCCAAAGGATCTCTCCATTTTGACAGTTGAACAATTGGACCTTCGAGTCATTGCATCCGCAAGCGATCGCTTTCTCGGAGGGGATATAAAGTCCGAAGTAGATTCTCCCAGGAACCTCGGCGAAGATTTCGGGAGGTTCTGGAATCTGAGCGCTGAGCAGTCGGTAGTCGAGCCTCTGATGGGTTCGGTATCCTTCGGGAGTAAGATCCGCAGATCGCTGATCGAGCGTCTCGCGAGCCGACGAATACTCTTGCCGTTGAATCATCATACTTGCATTGAGCAGGTCAGACACCATCGATTGATGCTTGTACTGAGCCGCGATTTTCTCTTGCAACCCTCGCTGTCGCTCGGCCAAAAACCATCCAAGCAGAACGCCTGAGAAGGCTAAAAAGCATGTTGCGATTAGCAGTTTATTGCGATTGGCCCATTTTCTGACTTGATCCAGCTTAGTTCCAGGGTTCGTGGAAACTTGCTCTCCGCGAAGGTAGCTTCTAAGGTCCCTGGCAAATAGGTCGACCGACTGGTAGCGATCCTCGACTTCACGCTGCATCGCTTTTTGAACAATCGAATCGATGTCCCCTCGCAATTGAAGAGCTAACTCCGGTGCGCTCAGACTCGGTAGTATCGGATCTTCCGAACGGATCAACGCAGCGACCCGGTTCAGAGATTTCCCGGATATCGAGTGCTGATAAAATGGGACTTTCTCGGTCAGGATCAGATACAACAGCGCCCCTAGAGAATAGATATCGCTGCGAGTGTCGACCGAGGAGTTATCACCTGAATACTGCTCTGGACTCATGAACGGTGGAGTTCCCGGCGAAGTCCCTTGTCGGGTAATGTTCCGAGACAGCAAGCTTACCACTGAACTGGTGTATTCATTTGACTCGCGAACCGAGTCGTCCAAGGTTGCTTTGGCAATACCAAAATCAATCACCTTGACCGCCGGTTCACCATCGACCTGGGTGACCATGACATTGCTTGGTTTGATATCTCGATGGATAATGCCTTTGAGATGCGCATGTTGGATGGCCCGGCAGCACTGCAAGATCAATTCAATTCGGGATTGGACATCAAGCTCCTCTTTCCGGCAGTATTCCAAAATATCAACACCCTTTACATACTCCATCGCAATGTAAGAGATGTCCGATTCGTCCGTCCCTGCATCGATGATTCTTGCGATATTCGGGTGTTCCATGCTGGCTAGCATTTGTTTTTCCCGTTGAAAGCGTTCAACGATCTGCTGGTGCTCGGCATCTCTCTGAATCAGCTTGAGCGCTACCAATCGCTTGATCGGCTCGATTTGCTGGGCTAGATACACATCCCCCATGCCTCCCGAGCCGATCATTTCCCCGAGAATGAAAGGTCCGAGCCGCTTATCTCTCATGTCTTCGATAAGCCTTCGAGATTCGCGAACCACATCTGGCGTGCGTTCCAAGTAGCTTGAAGATTCAAAAGCAGCAATCAGTTGCTTGACCCGCTTGAGTTTGTCCGGATCATGACCGAGCGATTCCTGGAGCCACCTCTCTCGCTCCGCTAGGTCCTTCTTTTCGAGCGCCTCATGAAAGTACCACTCGACCGAATCGTCACTATCATCTTCTGAGGAGATCATGTCTCTTGGTGCCAACTCACAAGCAGAGTTACTCTCCGCCCTGCTCAAGACGCTCGATTTCAAGCATCAACCAAGCCTTGGAATACCGCCAAGAACGTTGCACGGAAGCTTCGGAAACCCCCATCGCTTGAGCACAAGCTTCGATGGTTAATCCACCGAAGTACTTCAACGTGACGAGCTTTGCATGCTCGGGTGAGACGACTTCAAACTTCTGTAAAGCCCGCTCGATGCGCGAAAGCCTGTCTTCTTCGAAGCGGTCGGATTCATCCCCTGTCGAGCATACCATGTTTTCGATTCCGAACGAGTTCAAATGCAGTTTCTTGTCGCGACGATTCCGCTTGCGAGCATGGTCGATCAGCACACGCCTCATGGTGACCGCAAATAAAGAACGAAGATCGTCTAGCCTTTCACCGCCTTTGGACATGTGCAAGCCCACTCGACAATAGGCTTCGTGAAAAAGGTCTGTCGGCGAAAGCGTATGGTTCTTTCTTTCGCTACGCATCAACGACCTAGCCAACATTCTGATTTCAGAGTAAAAATCGGATGACGAACCGTCCATCGAGAGATCCCTCTTGTGTGTGTGTGACTGCCCCGGTTTGACGTCAAACAGTCATCCAAGTATGAGGGATTTGCAATCCTTTAGCAAGCAAATTCGGAAAACAATCCTGATCAGTTCGGTACTTTTCGCGAGGGTTTCTGGGTTTAACAAGGGTCCCTGCCCATCGCAAGTACTTAGAATGCAGGTTTCCGTGAGCCCCCGATCGTTTAGCGAAACAGTCGCAAAGATCCAATCCCAATAATTGGCAAACCTGAGATCCTCTTGCCGTACTCGTAGTAAGGCTGGCCAATAAATTTCAGCAACCTTCGATCCTTGAAGTAACTGCCAGCATAAATATAAGCTGTCCAAACAGCAGTCAGGATGGCATGGTCAAGCGTCATAACAGGGGTAAACCAAATAAGCCCTAGAAAGCTCATGTAAACAGGATGTCGCATATAGCGAAAAGCACCCCGTGTGACGAACTCCCGCTTTGGGGCTGGGGTTTGGCGGAACCAGTACCACCACTGAGTTAAACCTGTTTGATAGCCGAAGCCTGTCCAATAAAGGCTGTAGAGAAGCGCCACCCATGATCCATAGAAGCCGAACAAGATCGCCTGCTCGACCCAGCCACGCGCATGCCAAATCTCCTGATCCATCCGACCCCAATAATGGAACATCACCAACAGAGACACGCAACTCGTCGCGCAGTGCAAACAGCCCAGCAACCCACTCGGAATCCACTGCTTGAGCCAACTCGAAGTCGGCGGTGCCAGTAGGATGCTGTGCGGCACAACGAAAATAATCGCCAAAACGGTGTCTACCAACCAGGAGCCCCGGTATTCGCTCCAACCACCGTATCGCAAAAACAAAAAAAGATAAACGACTGTCCAAAGAAATAAAGCCTGTGTGCCGATTCCAAACGAAATACCCAAAAAGCGACCTAGATTCCTGAGCG
>JBJTAQ010000511.1:0-1689 GCA_046090945.1 Pirellula sp. | reverse complement strand
ATCAGCCCGGAAGACTACCCGAGGCAACTCGGCCCCATCGGTGCGATCGATTCCAACCGGACCTGCCAACTTGCTAGCCGCTTGGGACCCCTTGAGTCCATCTAAAAACGCAAGTCCGAAATAACGCAGCGCGATGTAGTCTTGGAAGTTTGCGGGTTCATCCAAGAGCCATGGAGACGATCCTCGAGACCAGCCCTTTGCCTTGAAGTTATTCTTGTTGTTCAGATACACGTGGAATCGGGTTTGCATCCAACCTTGCTCGGCGCAATGGTCGAAGCTTTGAGCCACCGAGGACACCCAGGCTTGTCGATAACGCTCGGTAAAGGCCTGATCAGCCCAGTAGCTACCGTTGTAATTCGGATCGATCTCAAGAGGCCAGTTCTCATGCATCGCAAAATAGAAGCACTCGATAGGCACTTTGCCACGGGGGAGATCCGCAAACGCCTCTCCGGTGAACAAACGTCCAAACCGCCGATCGAAAGCCCCCCATTCGAGTACTCCGTCTTTCCATACCGGGGCACAGCCATCGGCCAACTTGCCACCTTGTCCATAAGGGACCCGATTGACTACCGTTCGATGCCGCTGAGCAAGCCGATAGTAATCGATGTCGTTGTTGGGCAAACCATAGCAGTTCATCTCGGGTAGAAAACTCAGCGTCTTAGGGATCACAACATCGTGAACCTCAAGAGCCACTTTGAGTTCCACGTTTTTCCCGTCGTGTTCGATACCGAGTATTGCGTTGTAAATCCCAGCGGGAACCTCGGGTGGGATATACGTTTCGACGAGCCAGTTCGAGGCTACCGCTGAATGTTCGGGCAAGCTTGCAATCACCGGAAACTGATTCCGCATCGCGATTGGCAAAAGCGGATCAGGGATCGACTGCTCTCCATTGGGAACATCTCGATAGGAATAGAACTCTACTCGTGCGGCTTCCAACGCCTTGTTCTGATCCGATTTGCTTTCCCAAACCCAAGTCAGCTTGGGTGAGCTAGGTTGATTTGAAATCAACTGCAGTCCGGTCCAAGCTCCGCGGGCTAGATCCAGCTTGATGCTTCGATCCTTGGCGCTAAACAGATGATTTTTTTGAACGTAATCCTCGCGCTGGGCGGGGATGAGCGTCTTGGTGCTAGACGCATAAACATCCAGTGGATCGATCACACTCCAACGCAATCCCGCTCCTTCGAGACAATCATCCCATCGGGCTTGCTTGCTGACTTTACCCGATAGTGAAGCGATTGGCTCGAGCGGCAACGCTTGATCGTCTTGGGGATGGATCGGTACAACAACTCCGACCTGCTCGCCAAGCTGTCCATCCTTGGATATCGTCTGGATACTAATTCTCGCTTCTTTGGAGCCTGCGTCCATCAAACCCGATTGGGGTCCTAGGAGTCGATCCAACGGCATGGTAAATCGGTTACCCCTTTGGCTTCGGATCGAGGGTACCCAGAAGGGTTCAACCGTTTGGTCGTTGATCTTGGCTCGAAATCCAATCAACCCATCAGCTTGGCCCGCTTCGACCTGCCATGTCAGTCGCGGACGTGGATCCTGGTGATCAGGTGCAACGTAAGTGAGCTTGTTGACCGTTCCAGGAGCTGGTGCTGTGCCACTTGGAGCTGGATTGCTCAACTTCACAAGGATGTACGGAGCACTGGATCGATTGGAATCTTTGCTGGCTACAAACCGGTTGGG
>JBJTAQ010000510.1:0-6678 GCA_046090945.1 Pirellula sp. | reverse complement strand
GGTTGGTCGACATTGCAAAATTTCATGCCCGTAGTTCGGGGTAAATTTCCAAGGGTTGGTCCCAAAATACCTCAGAATAACGTAAAATCGGTTTTTGGCGCGATTTTGGTTCAAAACTTATCTCCTGCATCAACATGTCCCAAGCAAGCGACCCGGTCGACCCGTATTCCACTGCTGAAAAGCCATCGGTAGCATCGGGACCTGCGGGTTTCTACGAAGGAGTCAGTCAAGAGATAGCCAAGGTTTTTGTGGGGCAGGAGGAGTTGGTCCATACAGCCCTGATCGCTTTGGTTTCTGGCGGCCATGTTTTGATCGAAGGTGTACCGGGGTTGGGCAAAACGCTCTTTGTCAAAACGCTTGGACGGGTAATCGGTTGCCAATTCGGTCGCATTCAATTCACAGCGGATTTAATGCCATCGGATGTCACGGGAGCTCCGATTTTTGACATGAAGACCCAGGACTTTCGTTTTCGTCCGGGGCCTGTCTTTACCCAACTGTTGTTAGCCGATGAGATCAATCGTTCGCCGGCCAAGACGCACGCAGCCCTTTTGGAGATCATGCAGGAATCGCGGGTAACGATCGACGGCGTGACACATATGGTACCGAATCCGTTTCTGGTTTTCGCGACCCAAAACCCCCTCGAAAGCGAAGGGACTTATTCACTCCCCGAGGCTCAGTTGGATCGGTTTATGTTCAAGGCTATTGTCGGCTATCCCTTGGAGGAGGAGGAGGTCCGCGTATTGGACATGCATTCTCGAAAGGTCGATATGGACCAGTATTTGGCAACAACGGTTCGCAATGTGACCAATGCCCAAACCATCCAGTCACTTATTCAGCAAGTTTCGGAGATTCGTGTCGAGTCCAAGTTGTTGCAGTACGTCAATAAGATCGTCCGCGCGACTCGATCTTGGCCTACCTTTCACCTTGGTGCTTCACCGCGTGCTGGGCTTGCATTAGTTCAAGGAGCACGAGCTTTGGCGGCATTCCGTGGTCGAGATTATGCTGTCCCGGATGATGTGGCCGAAATCGTCTTGCCCGCTCTTCGGCACCGCGTTGTATTGGGAGCAGAGGCTGAGGTCGAGGGAGCGAGTATCGACCAAGAGCTAAGGACGCTGCTCAAGAGTGTAGAAGTTCCGAGGACATAGCAATCCCATGGAGCCTCAGGCACCTTTATATGATCTGATTGGAAGGAATCTGTTCTGGGCTCCTTGGATTGGGCTTATAACGCTGATATCCCCGCTGATCATTTTGGCCCTGGTCTGGAGAATCTATCCGACCAAACTAGCAGTCCGAATGTTGATTCCACTCCTGTTCATGTCGGTCCTTGCAGTGGCACTTCCGCCGCTTGCTCAAATGATGAATCCGAATGGAAAATCGGGACTTCTATGGCTGATTCAATTTAGCGCCAGCTCGCTTGTCTATTTTTTGCTCGTCATCGACCTGTTGGTCATCGGCTTATTGATCGTCGATCTTTTGACGCTGACGACTCCCTCAGGGATCCGAGTGTATCGCAAGATGATTCGCAGCGCATCACTAGGGAGGAATCATGACGTTCAGTTATTTGTCGAGAACACAGGACATCGAACCCAGCGTCTGGAGATCAAAGATGATTGCCCGGATACCATGATCGCGATACCGGATTCGCAGCAGGCGGTGCTGGATCCGAGGAAGCGTCTGGAGTTGAGTTACGAGTTAAAGCCAACACGTCGGGGAGTTTTTGAATTCCATAAAGTCTACTTGCGACTCCAAAGCAGGCTTGGCCTCTGGAACCGATATGTCGAGAAAACATGCCATGCGGATTTGCAAGTCTACCCGAACATGCAGCAACTCGAGGAATACGCGCATTTAGCGAGAACCAACCGACTGAATCTCATCGGGGTTCGCAAGACTCGAAAAGCTGGGCAGGACAACAATTTCGAGAGACTTCG
Source organism: Pirellula sp. (assembly GCA_046090945.1). Classification (GTDB taxonomy): domain Bacteria; phylum Planctomycetota; class Planctomycetia; order Pirellulales; family Pirellulaceae; genus JBKCUI01. The sequence continues at coordinate 4,750 of JBJTAQ010000510.1, read as the reverse complement.
AGATTACAATCAGGACGACAACTATAAACATATCGATTGGAGAGCCACGGCCAGAAGGCAGAAGCTAACCGTCAAGCAGTTTCAGCAGGATCAGAGTCAACGCATTGTGTTTATGCTCGACTGCGGACGATTGATGACCAACGAGTATCAGGGTTTGAGCTTGGTCGATTACGCCATGAACTCGATCTTGATGATGAGCTATGTGGCTTTGAATCAAGGGGATTCGGTTGGCTTGCTCTGTTTTTCAGACAAGGTTGAAAAGTATGTCCCGGTCCGCGGCGGTCCCCGACAGATGAACCACATGCTGCACGGGCTCTTCGACCGATTTCCACAATTCAAACAATCGAATTACGATGATGCTTTCTTGTACTTTTCGAATCACTGCCGAAGAAGAACCCTGGTGGTTCTCATTTCCAACGTCATCGACGATATCACGGCATCCCAGTTAACGGGTTATCTTTCTACGCTCTCTCCACGCCATTTGCCTGTGCTGTGTTTGATGCGTGATCGTAGCGTCTTTGAGATTGCCGATAATCCAGCCCTAGAAGAATCCGTATTGTACCGTAGTGGTGCAGCTGCAAACCTGCTGCTTTGGCGGCACGAGGTCCTCAGGAAAATCTCCGACAATGGGACACTCGTCGTCGATGCATTCCCAGATCAATTGACAGCCCCACTGATTAACCGATACCTGGAAGTCAAATCGAAACACTTGTTGTAGACGATTATGTCATCTCCCAGTCGTGAATATTCTCAGGCCCGCACCGCCGGCGTCCCATCGCCAGCCGACCGATCGAACGCTTGGCGATTGGTTGACAAATTTGGTCGAGTCCACACGTCACTCCGGATATCTCTAACCGACGCCTGCAATATTCGATGCCGTTATTGCATGCCGGAAAAGGTCGATGGATTCCTGCCCCAAAACCGCTTACTGAGCTTTGAATCCATAGAACGTGTTGCCCGTGTGATGGTTCGAGCCGGAGTGACAAAAATCAGGCTCACCGGAGGTGAACCCTTGATGCGGCCTGATTTGCCTGAATTGGTCGAAAGACTCTCGAAGATCGACGGTTTATCTCAACTGGCCATGACGACCAACGGCATGATGTTGGCCGAGCAACTCGATGGCTTAGTCCACGCAGGACTGACACACCTGAATATCTCGCTTGACACCCTCCGAGAACCGGCTTTCAAGCAGATCTCAAGGCGTGACGGTCTCGATAAGGTGCTTGACGGTATCCATGCCGCTGTCAGAAGCCCATTAAAAGTGCGGATTAACGCGCTGCTGCTGCGACAGATCAACCTCGATGACTGTTTGCCGTTGGTTCGATTCGCTCGCAACTTGGGAGTGGTTATTCGATTCATCGAATTCATGCCCTTGGATGCAAATCGAGCCTGGAGTCAATCTCAGGTTGTCAGCGGTTTGGAGGTACGACAAAGAGTTGAAGCCGAGTTTGGTGAGTTGATCCCAAGTCAAGGAATAGATCGGTCCCAACCGTCCAAAGATTTTCTCTTTTCGGATGGCTCCGGAGGCATCGGGTTCATATCCCCGGTTTCCGAGCCTTTCTGCTCAAATTGCAACCGTTTGAGATTGACGGCGGACGGTAAGTTTCGAAACTGCCTGTTCGGTCGGGAAGAGTGGGACGTAAAATCTTTGCTTGAACCTACCGACTGCCAAAATCCATGCACGGACCAGGATATCTTCAACCTTGCGAAAGCTTGTGTGGAGAAGAAATACGCCTCGCATGGTATTTCCGATAGTGATTTCCAGCCGCCTGAAAGAGCGATGTACCAAATTGGGGGTTAGCCATTCGATGAAGCGATACGATATCTGTGGGCTTGGCAATGCGATCGTCGATATCTTTTTAGAAGTCGACGAATCGGAATTTAACTCCATGGGCTTCGAGCGAGGTACGATGAGGCTCGTCGATCTCGAAGATCAAAAAGCATTGTTTGGCAGATTTGGAAAGGGAAGCCACGAATTGCGACTCGTCAGTGGCGGATCAGTTGCTAACTCAGTCATTGCAGCGTCTCAACTTGGAGCCCAAGGTGCATTTATCGGCTGTGTGGGTGATGATCGCTATGGTTTGCACTACATCGAAGAGTTCAAAGACCTTCGGATCAATATGGGCAATCCGATCGTTGTCGGAGAGAACACAGGAACTTGTGTCGCAATTATCACACCCGATGCCGAACGCACCATGAGAACTTGTCTGGGTGTATCCAGTCATTTGTCCGATAAACACCTGGACGAAGAACGTATCGCACAGTCGACTTGGCTGTTCATCGAAGGATACGTGTTTGCCAATCCTGACACCGGTCAGCATGCGATCCGCAAGTCGATTGAGATGGCCAAGAAGCATGGGACCAAGATTGCGGTCACCTGTTCAGAACAGTTTGTTCCCCAAGCCTTTGGTGAGGCTTTCAATGCGGCATTGAAGCAGACCGACCTGCTGTTCTGCAACGGCCCAGAGTCGCTGGCTGTCACCGGCAAACAGAACACTGCAGACGCCTTTGTCGCCCTGAAGAGTCTAGTCCCTCATTGTGTTTTGACCGATGGCCCGAACGGTGCGTTCGTACGCTACCAGGACCAAGAAGCCCACGTGCCCGCTTTCCCCTGCCATCCCAAAGATTTAACCGGTGCTGGAGACATGTTCGCCGGTGCCTTTTTATTCGGAGTTACCCACGGCTACGATGCACCGATTGCCGCCCGTGGTGCAAATTACCTTTGCTCGAAGGTGATCAGCCAAATCGGTGCGAGGTTGCAGGAAGATGCGGTGGTACTTTGGCGAGAAGCACTTGAGGAATCGAGAGCAACGGATGTTGGAGGCTGACGCTTAGAAAAGTTTTTTACGAACAGCCCACACGGCAGCCTGCGTGCGATCATTCACACCGATCTTGCGCAAGATATGTTGAACGTGTTCTTTGACCGTTTCGTAACTGATCCCCAACTCATCCGCAATCTTTCGGTTGGTTGTTCCCAAGGATAGCTTTCGGAGAACCTCCGATTCCCGTAGCGTCAAAGATTGCTTTTCCGCTTGATGAACCACCTCTCCGGTAAAACAGGTTTGGAAACGGCGCAGCTCCTCCCCGTTACAAGAACTCTGGCGTTGGATTGCAGAGTCAAGCTTCCGGAGAATCGCGTCAGGCTGCTCTGTTTTTTGAATTAAGCCCAAGACGCCAACCCTCAAACCCCGCAAAAAGATCTGCGGGGACTCGGTTCGCACCATAAACAACAGAGGCAGTCGCGGACGATACCCAATCAGCTCGCTCGCAACCACGACAGGGTCAGCTTCCTGAAGTTCAACATCGATCAATCCTATTGGTTCCGGGCCCAAGTCGTCAAAGAGCGACGGAGTTATTCTCGAAGGCCTTACAGTGTGTAACTTGTACCTCATCGAGAAATCCAAGATGTTCGCCATCCCAACACGGTCGATATCGTAGGATGTGATCAGCAGCAAATCATGGAGAAGACTCACGGAAATTGCCCCAGTCTCGCTAAATATTCAAAAGATAAGACGATCCTTCGGCTGGTATATTAATTCAATCCCCAGGCGTTGCAAAGCATGGGGTGTAAAGCAAGTTACCAATTCACTTCAAAGCACCCGAAAAAGGCTCGAGCGATGCCTTTGTGTTTGCAATTTGTTTGTATCAGCTGGCCTCGCGAGAGCCCGGATAAAAGGATTTACCAATAGATATACTGAAGAAATCGCTCGCGGTCCTCGGCGGGCAAGGCATCGATATTCTCAACGACATAGCGGTTCTCACACGTGTCGATAAGCAATTTGCCATTCTCGCTGTAATCGAGCGCCTGACCTTGGGTCCACCGCATGGTGAACTTGCTAGGACCGCGGTCGGTCTCCACCTCCATGTTCAGGTATCCTGATTCCAGCTGGTTTTTCCTCACCCGAAGAATCCGCCGCATCAGATACCTGCGATCCACCAACTCTTCGACCATCGCGCGATTCTCGACACCCCAGGATTTCAAATCCCGGATCATTCCACACTCATACTCCTCTCCATTATCCTTCCAACTGCGAACGCTCAAATAGCCCTCGGGGTACTTCGAAGGAAACGTTTTAACGATGAAAACCGAGGCGGCCAAGAGCTTGCCCTCGACCCAAAGTTCCATTCGTTCGTGTTGCCCACGTCGAAATTCGCATGCCTGGCTTTCTAACCAGCGAATCGTGGGTGCTGAACTTGGCTCGGAATCTCCCTGATCCTCACTCGAGACTCCCACCTCATCGGTGTCCGAAAGCTCGTCATCATTGATGTTTTCCAACGTCTCCGAATCGCCCTTCGAAGAACCTCCCTGCGACCTATCTAAAACCGCGACAGTCTCCCCCCCTTTGTTTGTGGCTCCTACCACCGTTTTTCCTTTCAAGCGGGTTTTCGCACTCGCTTGATTCTCTTTTTCCATCTCCGCTGCAGTATGAATCAATTTATCGACATCAGGATTTTTGCTCACCGAGGTCTGGATGCGAACCAGGCGAGCATAAGTACCGTCCTTGGACAGCAGCTCTGCATGAGTTCCTTGCTCGATCAATCGACCTTGATCGAAAACAATAATCCTGTCGGCATTGCGCAGCGTTGACAATCGGTGGGCGATCGCAAGTGTCGTGCGTCCTTTGATGAGCACCTTCAGTGCGTCCTGAATGCTTTTTTCAGCCTCAGCGTCGATGTTGCTCGTGGCTTCATCGAGCACGAGGATTTTCGGATCGTACAGGAGGGTCCGAGCGATCGAAAGCCGCTGCTT
>JBJTAQ010000509.1:0-7709 GCA_046090945.1 Pirellula sp. | reverse complement strand
CGATGTCTTGGTCGCACCGTCGGTTCCTTCGGGGACGACTCCGGGTTTATCGGCGGCGAACTGCGCCCAAGATGCTTGTGCATCGATGAGCCTCTGGCCTTCCATGAACTCGCTGAACGCGAGCTTGGATTTTTCGATTTTCTCAATGAGCTTCGTCCTGGTCTTCTCGCCTAACTTGAGGGTTTCGATTTCGCTAGGACTCAATAGAAGCTTGGTAAACCTCTGCGTATCACGCTTTTTGATCGCTTCGACGACTTCGAGGGTGATCTCTTCGGCTGATATCGTTTTCCACGAATCGATTTGGCCATCTTCGTCTTTGTCTAAACCCCAGCGGGTTCCTTGTGTTCCTAGCCAGCGGTATTGATCAGCGGTACCATTGAAGTTCGAATCGATGTCTCGATAGACCTCGATGCCGTCTTTGTAGTAGCTCCATTGATCGACGTTGCGATCACCATTGGTATCTGCAAATCGCCTTAGGAGCCGACCGTCTGGTCCGTAGATCATCAGACCATCGATCCCACCTAGGGTTTCGTACTTGCCGGTGCATTTCGAAGCGTCTTTGGCTTCGACCATGTCGTAGACGACTTGCTGTTGTGCTGGTGCATAGCCTAGGCCAGTAGCTACTAGGCTTTCAGTGTCCTGAGCGAGAATGCTACCTAGGCTCGGACCCGCGATGAGTGTCGCTAAAACGCACAGAAATGGGGCCCGTCGTCGCCTTTTATTCCTAGTTGTCAGCATCCTGGCTCTCTCCTTGAGGTGATTGTGATACCTTTTGGATCGGAGTTTAGCCAAAATATCCTTTAGGCTGCCATAGCTTTTTTTGCTGCTTCAGCCCTCTTCGCCACGCATATTCTCCGTCAATTCCCAGCCTTCTGTGATTTGGCTAGCATTTGCCCAGGCTTTATTTTTTTCCAAGACGATGAGGTGGGCTGTTTTGATCTCCAGGGTCTGCTTGGCCAGCTGGCTTGCTAGGTACTCGATCCCTGGGTTATGACCGATGCACATCAGTATGTTTTTATTGCCGTGATGCTTGGCCACGACGCTTTGGATGGCTTCCGGAGTCGCCAAGTAAAGTTCATCGAAGTAGAGGATTTCCGGAACGGGTTGCTGGCTGTATTGACTCAGGCTCTGCAGGATACCTTGGAGTGTTTGTACGGTTCTCAAGGCCGTCGAGCAGAGAATCCGCTCTGGCACGAGTTGGTTTTCCAGGAGTTTGTCTCCCAGCAGGACCGCTGCGCGTTGTCCTCTAGCGTTCAGTGGCCTTTGCTTATCAGTTACGGAGCTATCGTTCCAATCGCTCTTAGCGTGCCTTAGCAGCATCCATTTGGTCATCGTATCCTCTACACAAGCAAGCGTTGAATATAAGGATCTAGCAGACTTTCTGCGATCCATCGAGCTCCATCAAAATTACCTTGGGCTGTGTGTCGGTTCGGTACACTGATGACGTAAGCTCCCGCGGTCACGCCTGCCTTGGTCCCATTTTCACTGTCTTCGAGAACGAGCATTTGGCTTACGGGTACTCCCATCCTTTTAGCGGCTTCGATGTAGATGTCTGGGTGTGGTTTGCCACGGGTTACTTCCTCGGCGGTCACTACAAAATCGAGTCGTTCAAGCACCCCTACTAACGAAAGGGCTTTGGCTGCAAAAGCCTTCGTCGAGCTTGTGGCTACGCACTTGGGGATCCCCTTTTGCTCGATCGCTTGGAGTGTTTGTTCCACGCCAGGTAAACTTTTTAACTGGGTCTCCAGGATTCCCTCAAAGATACCTTCGGTCTCCTCGTGGAGTTCTTCCCATGTCTCCTCCAAGAGCTCGCTCTGTATAAGGACTTCATAAGCTTTTGGGGCTGGCAGTCCTATCATCCGTCTTCTTACTTCGTCCTTAAAAGTCCTTCCTCTTTTGGATAGCAGTTGTTTGGTCACTTCTTCGTAAAGATCTTCGGTGTTCAGTAGCAAACCATCCATGTCCATGGCGACTGCTTTTATCTGGAAGTCTTCCTTCAATCCCTCTTGCCCTTATATCTGTGGAAAAACTGTCGGTTATTATCTTGTTACTGTGCCTGCTTCTAGGACTTTTTTGACATCGGTTTTTGGTCGTTTGTTTCTTGGACCTAGCCAACACTTTTCACCAGGCTAAGTCACAGGTTTTTTACTTGTTTTCCACGCTATTCCTAGACTGTTCTTCTAGGTTTTTTTTTGGGGAAGTTCCTTGTTTTGGACTTTTTCCAACGATTTTTTTTTGGGCTCTTCAACAACAACAAGATTTATATCTTTTATTTCTTATTTGCTCATCGTCCAACCGTCGGCCAAGACTCCGTCTTTGGTGACGATGCAGATCCCATCGCGAACGAAGCATGGATCGTAAGCATCCGAATCGGTTAAACCTAGAGTATTGGCTACCTGTACGTGCCTCCCTATACGGGAGTTTTTGTCGAGAATCGCCCCTTCGATGAGACTTCCTGAACCAATTCCTACCCTGGGTTTCCCTTGTTTTTCTAGACGGACTACATCGGAGTCGGTTTCCATGTAGTCAGCTCCCATAATGATCGAGTTGCGAATCGTTACTCCGTCTCCTATGACGCAACGCAGCCCGATAACACTGTTTTCGATGACCGAGCCTTTGCCAATCTTGCATCCATCGGCCACGAGTGAGGAAGTGATGGTAGCACCCTCGATGACCGTAGGGGGCAGGAATCTGGGTCTGGTATAGACAGGGTTTTCGGCAGAGAAAAGGTTAAAAGGTGGGTTAGGCTTGGTTAAAGAAAGGTTGGCTTCGTAGAAAGCCCGGATGGTTCCAATGTCCTCCCAGTAGTCATCGAAGAGGTGAACCTGGACCTTGCGAGAACGTATCGCTGCAGGGAAGACCTCTTTGCCAAAATCGCTGTAGTTGGTTTTGTTAAGAACATCGAAAAGAAGCTCTTTGTTGAAAATGTAAAGACCCATGCTGGCTAAGCAATCCCTACCTTTGGAAGGGATCCCGCGAGCATCAATCCAAGAAGGGGACATGCTAACCATGTCGATTTCATCATTGGTTTTGGGTTTTTCCAAAAATCCAACGACTCTTCCAGAATCATCGCAACGCATAATGCCTAGGGCAGAAGCCTCCGAGCGAGGTACAGGAATCGCGGCGATGGTAACATCCGCTTTGGTATCGATATGGGTTTGAAGCATTTTTCGGTAATCCATACGATAAAGTTGGTCACCGCTAAGAATCAAAACGTACTTGCAGTTTTGATCATCGAAATAGATTAAGTTCTTGCGCACCGCATCGGCGGTCCCTTCGAACCAAGCAGCATCGCTTTCCATGGTCTGCTGAGCAGCGAGCAGTTCGACAAAACCACCTGAAAAATTGTCAAAACGGTACGTTTGACGGATATGCTGGTGGAGTGAAACGCTCAAAAATTGGGTGACGACATAAATTTTATTGATCCCACTATGCAAGCAGTTACTGATGGGGATATCGATCAGTCGGTACTTGGAAGCTAAAGGAACGGCAGGTTTAGCACGAATTTTGGTCAAAGGGTAAAGACGCGTCCCTCGACCTCCCCCTAGAATGAGAGAAGTAACACTTTTGAGATCCAAAGCTGTCATGAAGCACCTCGAGGTTTCATTTACCTAGTCCCGCGAAAACGAGTAAAACTCATCTACGTTCGACCACCATTCTAGCAAGGCCAAAGAGAAAGAGGACAACACCAAAAGGTATGGATCCAAACCGGATAGCAAAAGCCAAAATCGAAGACCTAGTAAGGGATTTGGTGGCGGAAAACTCGGTGAGCTCGCTGAGCAATGTCAGGATAAGCCGAAAGGTGGCCGAATGGTTAGAAATATTGGATTTCACGATCGAGTGGATTGAGTACAAGGACCAAAATGGAGTAGCTAAAGCCAGCATCGTCGCAAAAAGGGAAGCTAGGAATAAGCGAAACAACTCGCCAGGAACCAACCAAGGGGCCGCTTATTTGGCTCATACCGACGTAGTCCCAGTCGATGATTGGAATACAGGCTTTAGTGGACCTTTCGAAGCCGTGCAAAAGGATGGCAAACTCTACGGCCGGGGAACTTGTGACATGAAGGGTTCACTGTGCTGTGCCATTCAAGCGGCAGCCCTAATAGACCCAGCCGAGCAAAGTAAACCGCTTTACTTCGTGATAACAGCCGACGAAGAGATAGGGATGGAAGGCGCCCAACAAGTCGATCAAAGATCCCTATGTTGGCAAGAAATGATCGATCAAGACGTCACTGGCATCATAGGCGAACCCACGCAGATGCAAGTCGTGCATGGTCATAAAGGAACCTTTGGAGTCATTTTGAGGGCCGAAGGACAAAGCGCACACACCAGCACAGGGAAAGGAATCAGTGCAAACGATGCTTTGATACCAGCTTTGGGAGGAATACTTGAGCTAAAAAAACTGACGGAAACCTCTGCCCAATATAGAAACGACCAATACGAACCACCAACTGTGACCATGAATGTGGTCATCAAAAATGAACCGCTAGCGATCAACGTAACGACCGCTCTAGCCGAGGCTCATTTGTTCTTCCGAACTATGCCACAAGTCGATAGCCAGAGTATCGTGCACCTGCTTAAGCAGATACAAAAACAGCACAACCTCAAGTGGATCGAAAAAGGGGAAAAAGCACCTTGGAGCGTCGAATCGAAATCACCTTGGGTCCAAGACCTACTTGCTCTGACACAAAATTTAAACTCCAAGACTGTATCCTACGGAACAGACGCTTCGGTTTTGCAGCGGTTGTCCAAGCTAGTCGTTTGTGGACCAGGTAGTATCGAGCAGGCCCATCGCAAAGATGAATGGATTTCTATCGAGCAGCTTCATCAAGCCGTAAAAGTCTACGAGCAAGCTTTTAGGAAGTGGGCCTGTTAAGGTATGTATCGAATCCTGCTCAAAAAATACTACCAGGAATCGATACTGCTATGGGTAGCTTTGGCACTGGTACTATTTTTCTTCCCTTGGGTAAGGATATGGACGGTCAGTCAATTTGAGTTGACTGGATTCGCTCCACTGATCGAGCAATTCCGAGCGTTTGAAAAGTTCTCTCCAGTCCCTTTGGACCAGTTTCTCACATACCACGGTATCATCGGTATTACCTATGACGAGCCTGTCGTATTGCTATGTGTGCTGACCTGGTGTATCGCTCGTGGTACAGACGTCGTTAGTGGCGAACTGAATCGTGGAACGATGGAGATGCTATTGGCGCAACCGATCCACCGTTGGAAGATCCTGACCAGTCATGCGATCGTTACGACTGTGGGACTTGGTCTGTTGTGCCTGTTGGTTTATTTGGGTGTCTACTTGGGTATCCACACCAATTCGACCCCAGTAGCGTCAACCATGAAAATTACAGTCCCATGGTTGGAGTGGAACGTAGCGAATCCATTTGCGTCCAAGCAGATGCGACAAACGCCCCTGAGCGAATTGGTGGCTCCCGAGGAGTTTATCGCGGCAACGATGAACCTATTCTCGTTAGGTTTTGCGGTGTTGGGACTGGGCGTCTTAGCTAGCAGTTTTGATCAGTATCGCTGGCGTTCGATCGGGATCGTTATCGGTGTCTATGTCTTGAGCTTACTGCTTTTCATCCTATCTAAATCCACACCATCCATGGCCGTTTTCAAGCCTTTTACATTTCTTTCGGCTTACCAACCCGCTTGGATGATCCAACAAGTCCACAAAGATCCACAACGCCAGTGGTATTGGAGTAACAGCCAACATGCAAGTTCGTGGCAAGATACCATAGGCCCGCTAGGTTATATCTCTTTGCTGATCCTCTTAGGAATAGCCGCCTATGCAATAGCCTTCCTCCGATTTTCAAAACGGGATCTACCCGCTCCAAATTAAAGTTTTTCTGGGTATGGAAAGAGCTAAGACAGTTTCCGTTCAATCGCGAGAGTTTTTAACCACAGAGGCACGGAGGGGCACAGAGGGGCTTTCAATACCATCGTGAATACCTGGAACCGCTATTTTTTAACCAGGACCTCAACGCTCTGGCCAGCTTTGAGGCCCGCGGCACGGGCCAGTACGACGATTTCCTCACCACTCAAACCCGAAAGGACCTCGACGTCATCTCCGACCCGCAAGCCGAGTTGCAGAGGACGAAACTCAATTTTGCCACCAACAACCGTGCAACAGTAGACTTCGTCCCCCTTTTTCACAATTCCACCTATCGGCAAAGTCCAGACATCCTTCTTTTCTTCCAATAGCACTTTTGCTTGGACGAAAGCACCCGTCAAAAGTTTCCGATCGCTGTTATCTACCTCGATTTGAATCGGCAAACAGCGACTTTGTAAATCGAGACTTTCAGAGGTTCGACTTATGGTCGCGCGAAGTTTCAAGCTAGGTTGAGCAGGAATCAATACCTCAACCGGGTCCCCGGTAGCGCCCGCATCGACATAGTGAGCCTCAGACTCCGGAATATCAACATGAATACGGAGTCGATTCGAATGGGCAATCGTCAGCAAGGACCGATGCTCGCTCGAACCTACAGGTTGTACGTAATGCCCAACATCGACATCTCTGGATGTAATCACACCGTCAAACGGTGCTACAATCTTAAGATAATTCGCCATCGAGGTTGCGAGTGCATGCTCACTCTTGGCAATCGTCAATTTGGCCTCAGCCGCCTCAATATCCGCCTGCGCCTTGTCAACCTGGGTTTGTGCCTCGAGCAACTTTGCTTGCGCCGAAGCAATTGAGGCTTCGATTTCTTTTTTACCGGCTACCGCAGCATAGTATTGGCTCAAAGTCTCATCCGCCAATTGCTGGGTGACTGTGCCTTTCTGAGCAAGTTCTGAAATCCGTTTCTTTTCCGACTCCCAACGTTGCACCATCGCATCGGCTCGCTCGATACCCGCCTGAGTCTGCTCTAGCAGCGCCGCAGCAGAACGAACTCCAGCCTGACTGGCCAACAACTCCGCTTGCCCTTGCTTGATCTGCGCCGATGCATAATCCATCATCCCCAGTTTGGCTGCGACTTGGTCCTGGTACTCAGGAGCCCTCAGAAGGATCAGCAGATCACCCTTGCGAACCGGATCGCCAACATCCACCGAAACCGAATCGACGTGGCCAGCTACTTTCGAGAGAATCGGGGCTTGTTCATAAGCTTCCACACGACCGGGTTGCAACGAATAAAGCTCAAGATTTTTTTTGGGCACTGGACCGGCAGTGACACGCTCAACCAAAGAGGTCGAACGGTCCGAATCGATCAGGGATTGCTCTATCGTAGCTTGGGTACACCCGAGGCTGCCGGTTGCCACCACTCCCAGCAAAAAGAGATTGATCCAAGGTCCAGTCCAGGAAACATCGATGTTCATGATTTAGGTCCCAAAAAATCGACTCTGCGGGTCGTCCGGATCCATCGAAGCCGATGACAAAGCCGCCTTGGATTGCGCCAACACAAAAACCATCGGAAGCACCAACAGAGTAGCCAGCGTGGCAGCGATCAGACCTCCTACGACCGACAGACCCAGCGGCGCATTTTGCTGTCCCGATTCTCCCCATCCTAGTGCCATAGGAATCATCCCTGCGATCATCGCCAGACTCGTCATAAGAACGGCTCGCAATCGACTTGAAGAACCACGCAAGGCTCCGAGCTGTTCTTATGACGAGTCTGGCGATGATCGCAGGGATGATTCCTATGGCACTAGGATGGGGAGAATCGGGACAGCAAAATGCGCCGCTGGGTCTGTCGGTCGTAGGAGGT
>JBJTAQ010000508.1:0-1767 GCA_046090945.1 Pirellula sp. | reverse complement strand
TGACGAAGTTTCAAGACAACATGGACCCAAAAGATTTTATCGATTTGGTGATCTCCGAAACCAAAAAAGACAACTACATCGTCCTCTGGGATGCAATGCCTGCATCGAAGCAGAAGCAGCTTGAAGATCTGATGGTCGCCTTTGCCAAAAAACTTGATTCGCGCAGTTTCGACATGCTGCGCAAGACTCGCAATACGATGATCGAGATACTTCGCAAGCAGCAGAAGTTCATTCTCAATAGCTCTGTACTGCAATTGCCCAGAGAGATGGTTGCTGAGGTCGATCCAGTTTATCCAGGCTTGGTCGAATTCGCTGACAATTTGGTCTCGAAGGATCTCTTTGATGGCAAACGGATGCAGAAGGGGGACATGCGAGGGTTTCTCGATGGCTACATGACGAAACTGATTTCTTCCACCGAGAAGAGCATCGTCAACCTCGCCAAGGACAATCCGATACGAGTCCAATACGAAAACTCGAAGTTGCTGGCAGACGCACAAGCCGGTTACCGCATTGAGAAGACTTCGTCGACTACCGCTACCTTGTACATGGATTCCGCTGACGGATCGTCGGACAATGTCCCCTACCCGTTGGTTTTGAGCGAAGGTCGCTGGCTCCCTGAGGGGTTGGTCAACAACTGGGATTCTACGTTGTCTCAAGCCAGGGCGGGTATCGATGCGATGAAACCCGAGCAGATTAGCCAAGGGTTATCGACGGTGCTGTTGCTTGCAACCGCTCCGCTGAACAACTTGAAAAACGCCAAGAGCCAAGCGGAATTCGACAAGGTTCTAGAAGAGTTAGCCGCCTTGGCGCCTCCAGGAATGGCGCCGGGTGGTCCGGGTGGACTTCCCCCTGGGTTTGGCCCCCCTGGCGGACTCGGCGGGCCTCCTGGCGGACTCGGCGGGCCTCCTGGCATTCCCGGTGGATTCGGTCCGCCCCCTGGGTTTGGGCCGCCCCCTGGGTTCGGAGCTCCTCCCGGAAACGGTCCTCCTGCTGGATACGGAGCGCCAGGCGCCAATGGTGGACCCAAGCCGGCTGGACCCAACGGATTATCGGGTCGGCCATCCGGTAAACGTCAAAGTGTTTCATTTGCAAATTACCAATACGAACTGCCCGAAAGGTTTGTTCGTGACTCTAACAGCAAACTAGGTTTGCCGGAAAACGCGCCGATCGAAACCTGGTCGGCCAAAAACGCCAAAGGCCAAGCTGAAGAGATATGGATCATTACCAAAGTCGAAGATCCGAAGCTGGTTGAGGATCTCAGGAGCGATCCGCAGAAAGCACTCAAGAATTCGACTACCGCTTGGAATCAAAAACAAAAAGATTGGAACCTCAAAGCCGTAGCTGGCTTTGCCAAGGTTGGTTCAATTGAACTTTCCATGAGCATGATCAAAACATTAACGATGGTCGGATCGGGGGAAGTCATCGGTTTCACAGCCGGCTTTGTAGACGGTGACCAAGCTGTCATCATCTACTGCTTTGAGATTGCTGGTGATACGGTCAAACAAGCCAACGAGCTACAAGAATCTTTGGATACCATCAAGAAAAAGTGATCTGATCTAGGGAGTTCCAATCGGTGAACACCTAGGGGAGCAATGGCGTCACCAGATCGGTCACCTGGTGCGCCCTCTTTTCTGAAGCCAAGTTTGAACTACACTAGTCGCTTGGGCTGACTAAGAACTAACGTTGATAGGCAGTTTGTTTCCTATTTTGCTGCTTTGTTTTGTACTTCTTTGGAGCGTTGGCAATGAGCTTGTCGTTGGATGAAAT
>JBJTAQ010000507.1:0-1174 GCA_046090945.1 Pirellula sp. | reverse complement strand
GATCGCATCGGCAGGAGATGTAAGAAGATTCGCAAGATTGGTCGAAAAGCCGACTTGGACGACCACAACCGAACCATCCGTGGATGCGGCCAGGGTTCGACGAAGGACCTCGACGGCCGTAGGTGCGTTGTTGCCTGAAAGCAGGTCATGATCGAATCGGAGTTTTCCCGCATCGGCGATTTTTGCGACTTGGTTGTATTTCCCTGCATCGGGAGTTTTGCCCGAGTTGCGACAGACTCCGATCGCAATATTGCCTCGGCCGTAGAAGGTGTTGACGCAATCGACAAACGGAGCGGCTAGTTCGTGGTCTTTGGTGATCGTCACAGCTAGCAGTTCGCACTCACCCCGGGATTGCAACGCATGGATCACGGCCAGTGCCAAGGCGTCGTCGCAGTCGTTCCCCATATCGGTGTCGAAGATGACTTTGGTCGGCGTTTCTTGCCCATATCCTAGAGGAATGCTGTTGAGGGCCAAGAGAAATGCCAATGCCCATGAGAATATAGGGAGAACCAGGATGCGGGGGGTCATGTTTGGGCCGGTCCGTAAGGAGAGTTCGATGCGCAAATTGCTACCAATTGGAATTGTAGCAAACATGACCTTGGCATGGGGTCTACTGATTTTCTGCCGAATTAGGAATGCTCCCCCCCGTAGCGGCATGCTAGACTATTCGTTTCGCAACACAGGTCGTCGAAATCGTTTGAGAGTCAAGCGGTTTGTACGTATCCTAGAAGCACTTTTCTGATTCAACACTTGTAGAGTTAAGCCGATTCGGAGTTTTTCTCGATGACTTTTCAAACAACTGACATATGCTCTAAGCCCGTTCGTCGAGCGGGTGTGTCCCTGAATGGCTGGCTGATGCTATTCGTACTTGCGATGCTATCTCCCATCGCACAAGCGCAGGAGAAATTCCTTCAGTGGTCCGATGATACCGGACGCTTCAAGGTCGATGCGCAGTTTGTGAGGATCGAGGGTGAGCAGCTCGTTCTCAAGCGGCTCGATGGACGCGAGATCAAAATCCCTTTCGATCGCTTGAGCCCCGAGAGCCTCGAGCTTGCCAAATCCAAGGGTGGGATGTCGAGTCCCAAGGCATCCAACCCGAAGTCTGACAACCCGAAACCTTTCGCACCGTCAAATCCATCACCATCAGCACCAGCGACTTCGACTCCTGCGGCAC
>JBJTAQ010000506.1:0-12230 GCA_046090945.1 Pirellula sp. | reverse complement strand
GTCGATAGTCCACTAATCCATCCAGTTTAGGATGCACACGCCCGAACTGACTTTCAAGTATCAGAAGCTTTGTGCGATTGACTTTTTGACCATGACGAGCAACCTGTAGCGACTCTCGGATCGCAAAGTCAAAACCATTCAGGTCAAGATCTCCAATTGCCGTGCCCCGCTCCCGCCAATCCCTAAGTTGATCGAGGGTCATCTGAGTCATTCTCTGATAGTCGTCCTCAAAAAGGACGCGACTCCCAGGAATCATCTGTTGCAGATGACGCACTAACGTCGACTTACCGCTCCCCATGCAACCGGTGATCGCAAGCACTCTGGTCATCGCTGACCCTCAATCCTACCTAAGTCCATGCTGGATAGAGGCTTAAGCAAATCCTCGTGCCAACCAAAACGCTCGGAGTAGGCGGTATTCAGGCCCAAGCATTGGGTCGAAGCACATACCGATTTGTAAACGCACTGATGAAAGCCATTGCGATGAAATTCGGTCCAAAACCGAGGATCGATTCGAAGTTCGGGTTGGTCATTGCAAAGAGCATCTGCAAACTTGCCCAGCAAGCACTGTGGGAAATTTTTGACTTCGACAGTTCGACCGTAGGAACGCGCCGATTCAATGGCCCTCTTCAGGTACTCTGCAGCCAGCGGATGCGACACGCACAACGATAGATCATCCGTCGGAGACATCGGCCAGTATGTCCAAAAATGCATCTCCGTCAGATTCGAGATGTGCTTGAGTCTTTCGACCACCTCTGGCAGCGATGCATAGCTCAAGGCCGTGACGACCGTGTTGGTCAGCGTGCGAACGCCATCGAACTTTTGTAGATTCTCCAGACCGCGCATCGTCTTGGCAAAAGAACCAGGCACCTGGGTGATCTGATCGTGCAGCGATTCATTGCCGGCGGTAACACTGATAAAAAACTCTTTCACACCGACGTCGACCAACTCCCGGCAATAGGACTCGTCGGACAGTCGCATGCCATGGGTTTGGATCCGTACAAACTCGAATCCAGCCTTGATGGCCCTCTGAACCAAACCAGGCAGATCTTTACGCAAGGTCACTTCAGAGCCTGTGAGTATCAAAGCCCTCCAGCTTTTTTTCGTCCGCTGCTCCTCGAGCAATCGGTCGAACTCGGCCTCGTCGGCAGGTTTCAACCAGTGCATCGACTCGAGAATCATGCAGTGCTGGCAACGAAGATTGCAGCGGAAATGGATCGTTAGCTCAACGAAATCCGAGTGCCGGAGGCCCCGAAGCGGTAGGTCTGGAGAGGAATTATTGTCGTTGACCATCTGACTTGCCCATAAAAACTCCCGTTTGAACACGAGCCAAACCCAACTCGCACATTCTATTAATTTTTCTAATTGCCGTCTATTCAAGCAAAACTGGTGTAAATCTACCCTTTCTTTGCTATCATTGCAGATTATTCAGCTTCGGAAAAATCGCTTTTTTTTTACCAATCGAATTTTTCCGACCCTGGTCGATGTCCTGCTCCTTCCTTGAGAAGTCCACCCGGCAATACATCCAGAGCCAACAACCCCCACTCTCTATCGAGTTCGGTCATGACCCAACAAGAGTCTTTCCTCCGTCGCGCTCGACGCATTTTGGTACTTCTGCGCCGGAAGATATTCAAGAGGCTGCTACGAAGCACCCTCTCGACGCTCGGATTCTCAAAGATCCGATCCCAACTAGCGGGACTGCTCCAAGCTTTGCCGTCGAGATTGAGCAAATCAAACCTGGGAGGTTCGACGCGACTACGGGAATTTAGGTCTCAAGCCTACGAGCCACTCGAGCACCGCATGCTCTTGGCAGCCGACCTGCAGATCCCGGCGAGTCTGACCACCGAGGAGTTGGTGCTATCCTACAGCACCGCTAGTAGCCAGTACCAGTTGATTCAGAATGGAACCATCATCGCAACGGGCTCGGCAGCTTCGGCATCCAACGGCGGAGTTCGCATCAGCGGCAATGCTGCGGACAATTCTATCAAACTCGACTCGGCAAAACTGCCGGCGGTAGCCATCACGATGCTGGGAACGGGCAAGGACCGTCTAGCAATTGTCGCTGACTCGAACATGACGCTGCACGACAATCAAGTAGTTGTCGGCTCGAAGACTTACCCTCTCTCTGGCTTTGAGAGAATCGAACTCACCGGTGGCTCCTCTGCCAACAATTTTCAATTAGCTAGTTCCTCGTATGAGTCGATTCAAATCGACGGCCGAGATGGAAACGACTCGTTCCAGGGTCCAAACCTAGCCTCGTCGTGGAAAATACTCTCGAAAAACTCGGGGGTTTTGAACGAAAACCTGCAATTCGCGAACATTGAAAACATCACCGGAGGCAACCTCAAGGACTCCGTCCGCATCATGTCCACCGAAGTTCTAGCCGGGACGATCGACGGTGGAGCAGGCACCAACGAAATCCAAGGCCCTGATAGCGAGACCAACTGGCAAATCCTAGGTACGAATTCCGGGAAACTAAGCACCCAGGATTTCTCCAACTTTGGAACAATCAAGGGTGGAACCAAAAACGATTCCTTCCTGGTCGGTCCCAACGGACAACTCACGGGGAAACTCGATGCTGGAGTGATCGATCCAGATTCTCCCTCGGTCAATACCATCGATTATTCGACGCGTGGCAGTCCTGTCGTGGTCGATCTCTCAACGACGATTGCGCCCGGACTTCCGAATGTGGCCAACATCAATCGCTTCGTAGGCCAAGGGGGGGCGAGCCAACTCAAGGGGCCGACCCCTGCCGCAGATCAAGCGACATGGCTCATCAGCGGCCCAAACTCAGGCGAAGTGTCTGGAACCACATTCGAGGGATTTGGCGTTTTGATCGGGCAGGATTCCTACAACGATGCCTTTATCTTCCAGTCCAACGGTTCGATCTCGGGATCGATCCAAGGGGGCCAAGACGCCGTTGACGGTATCGCGGTCGAAGACGCTTCGGGCGATCTGCTTGCTTATCAACCCGCAGGGGCGGATTCCCAAGGCCAAGCGACGCTCGGTTCAAAGGTGATTAACTTTACCCAACTCGACCTGTACGAACCGTTTTCTGGAACATCCGATCAACGGATATTCACCGGTTCGATCTTTGACAAGTCGGTCGAGTTCTCCGACAGCGATCTAAATACAACCGGTCAATCGAAACTGCGTTTCCAAGGATTGAGCTTCACTACCGGATCGAATGAATACGTATTTGCCAATCCATCGGGACTATTGTTTGTCAACCTAGGAAGCGGCCTAGATCGTCTCGTGAATGCCTCCACAGACCCAGCGTTCAACCCGAACTTTTTAACGTTTCAGGATGGCATTCTGGATGTGAATCTGACCGATGCCCAAGATCAAGTCAGCTTGCAAGCAGTCTCAGGCTCTCTCAATGAAGGAGTCGTTCTCGATCTAGGTATCAACGGCACCGTTAGACGCATCGGTACAAGCCAGTTTGCCCCTGAAACCATCCAGATCCAAACTCTAGGGGGTGACGATTCGGCAACGCTTTTGAACAATATTCCAAATGCCGTTCGAATCGACTTCGGTGCTGGCCAAGACACCTTGTTAGGGCCAAACGTCGACTACGAGTGGGTCATCGATTCCTCAAACGCTGGTAAGATGGGATTCGATGGAGAATTTTCCAACGCGGAAAATCTTACCGGTGGATCGGCCAAAGACCAATTCACAATTCGCACATCGACCACATCGACCGGATCGTTGTCAGGGCAAATCCTAGGTGGATCCGGAGCGGATACGCTCATCGGAGCCGAGCAGACGAATCAGTGGACGATCCAAGGGGCCGACTCAGGTACTCTCAACAGCAGCATCAGTTTTTCATCGATCGAAAATCTCAGCGGTGGAGGTGACGCGGACAATTTTCGGATGCTCAGCAGTGGTTCGATTGCTGGATCGATCGATGGCGGGATTGATCGTGAGACGGCCCCTGGAGCGGGACCTGCATCCGATGTGATCGATTACTCTCTGCGAAGCGGTTCGGTGTCGGTGAACCTGGGTGCAAGAACTGCCACAAGCATTGCTGCAGCCTTTCGTATCGAGAATTGGATCGGGTCATCCAGTAACGACACCTTGATTGGTCCAGGGGATTCCGGAAGCGATGTCAACTGGAGCATCAACGGTGCGAACTCTGGTACGGTTTCTCTTGGCAACGAAGACAACATCGTCTCGGTAGCCTTCGGGTCGTTCGAAAATCTACAAGGAAGAGATTCGACGAAGGACAAGTTTCGGTTTCTTGCCAGTGGATCATTGACAGGGACTATCGCGGGAGGACTTAGTAGCGACCCGACGATCATCGATGGACTGAGCGTTTCTGACGGCACATCGGATGACGTCTTGCAACCGACAGTCGCGGAACAATTTGGCACGGCGAACCTGAAATCTCGAACTATTGTCTATTCTGGGTTGGATCCGTTCACGATTCTAGGTGGGACCAATGCCAACCGAATCATCTCTGGTTCGATGTTCGGTGACGATTTGATCCTCCAGGATGACGGTACTGCAGGCAACAGCCGAATCAAGCTTTCTTTTCCCCGGCAGCGAATCACCTCGGACGGTTCCACCTACAGCAACTCCTTTGAGTTTAATATTCCATCGGAGTCACTGACCATTCGCGGTTTAGGGGGCAAGGATACGATTCGTATCAAGTCATTGGACTCGAATTTCGCTTCGAGTTTGATCCTCTACGGAGAATTCAATGAAGACTCCAATTCATCCGGCGATGAAATTCGATTTGAGAGTACTCTTGAAACCCACGGCGGGGACATTCTCGCGATGGGACAAAAAATTGTCGTCGATCCAGGCGTTACTCTTTCGACAGCGGTCGATGGAGACCTCGCGACCGGTGGAGACATCGACTTTTTGGCCATCCGTTTTGGAACCGCAGAAATCGAGAACCTTCTTCCTTCCGGATACCTGGCAAAGTCCGCGTCGATTACGGTTGGCGCGAATGCTCAACTGCATGGGAAAAACGTCATTCTGACCGCCGAGACCGAGGACCGAGCACTTCAGGATATACTCGGACTCACCACGCTTCAATCAAACTACTTCATCGATCCTTTTTTGGGCAAACTCCAGGATTTAATCGCTCTGCCATTGAAGGTGTTGGTCAAATCCTCAGAATCAACGATCACGATCAACAACGGAGCGGAGCTACACTCGGCCGAAGCGACCGAAATATCGGCTAGCGCCGGGTCCGACTCGAGTTCCATCGCCAAGAGTCAGCTGATCAGCATCGGGTACTCCCAAGCGACCGCGAAGGCACAGGTCGATATCAAGACCGGTGTGAAAATCCTCTCAGATGGCTCGATTGACATCAGTTCCAGTGCTGCGACTGCCGCGGCCACGGAAACCGAAACTAGCAAGGAAGAGGAAGAGGCAGCCCAAGGTCGATCGCTCTCAAAGGTTGCTGCAAGTATCGGCGCATCGTGGGCAAACCTGGTTTCTACAACCACGGTTGCTCAAGGGGCCGAGATCATCGCTGGACGTCGAGCAAATATCGCATCAAGCGGCGAAACCGAGACCGAAACGGTTGCAGCATCTGGACTCTATGCCAACGGTACGGCCGCAATCGCTATCGGACTACAGTTTTCAACAGCCACAGTGAAAACGGATATCCAAGGCAAAGTCGTCGCCCAACAGAAAAATCTGGGACCCACGGGTTTATCCTTCGAATTCGATCCAACACTGCCGGCGGCAATCTATACCACATCGGATACAGCTCCAAGCATTAAAGAGGGTGACACCGTAAAAACAACCTTTGCAGTGACCCCCTCGAACCCATCGCTTGGAACGATGCCTGCAGGCACTATTTTTCGCTATATCGGCAATGGCATTGCACCGAACGCCGGACAATCGAGTGTCGATCTCTCAATCCAAGATTACTCGAACACGAGCAAGTGGGAAGTATCCTCGGAACCTGCTGGATATGTAGACACTCAAAAGAATCGAATCGCGATCTACGATATCGATTTGCCCGACGGTGGCATTGGAGAACTCGCCACGATTTCCGATGATGTCGTGGTCTACAACCCTGGGCTAGCCAAGGTGATTGGCGGACTCTCCGACGATGGCGAAACGGAATACTTTATCGTTCGATTGTCCGACAAACCGGAAACCGCAGTCGACGAATCTCGATACATTCAGTTGGCTGCGTCCAAGGAAGAAGCTCTCGACGCGGTCGACTGGGACGAGAACAACTCTAGCGGTACGAATCCGCACGTCATCGACCTAGGAGGTGGTGCCACCGTCAACAAACGAGTATTCGATGCCGGAAGCATTGAAGACGGATTGATCACTTTAAGCAATAGCTTAAACAGCACTAGGCCCCTCGAAGACGGACAAACGGTTGTCTACCTCGAACCCGGACGAACGATCAAGGACCGAGTCGTCGCAAACGCAGCAGGCAATCTGTTTTGGCAAAGTCCCAATGCGTCCATCGATGGTACAGCTTATGTTCCTGCGATTGGGGGTGGATCTCCAAATTGGAAAACCAGCGACTACTTGCAGCATGGTCAAAAATATCTTGTCACGCTCGAAGGTGATGTCAGCAATGAAACCGGAACCGGTTCGTTCACCAATGCTCAACAAATCCGATTGACCTCGTCAGGTTCCTCCGGATGGAATCAAGCCCCCCTGGACCTCGGACTTCCCGTTGAACTCAGCGCCACAGGTTTTACCCTCACCTCCCTGCACTCGCTCGATTCGGTCGCAGCGCTAACGATCACCGCGGAGCTTTCAGCATCCAATGCGGCTGAAGCAGAAGCAGGGCTGGCTCCCGAGGAAGAGGAGCCTGAACCAGATCCAACCAAGCCTCAGGAGGATGACAAAGGCTTTGACTGGGACAAGTCCGTTTTTGACAATCTTTTTATGTCCTCAACGGATGAATACGAAGCGAAATCCGACGCGGGGGGATCGAACGCAAAATCCTCGATACAAGTCGGCGGCGGATTGGCATTCCATTACTCGAAACACGATGTCCAGGTCGTATTTGGAAGCGGTTCGATCGTCCAGTCCAATGACAATCTTGAGGCTTCTGCCAGCCTCGAACAATCCTTCACGACCTCTGCGGAAAGCACTGCCGAAGAGCAACCTGGCAAGAAGGATGAAAACGGAAAAGAAACCCCAAATACCTCAGCGGACAACAGTGTTGTCACGGCGATTGGAATTGGTTTGTTCAACAATCAGGCTAAGGTCACCGTTGCAGGGGGAGCCCAGTTGGATGCTCTGCTCGAAACCAGCCTCAGCTCCGAAATTACTTATCCATTTCTTACAGAAATAGAGGAATTTATCCCGTTATCGGCAGGTGATTTTTCGGACCGCCTCGATGAAGAAGGTTTCGATTTCATCAACAACTATTTGGATGGTACTGGCGGTCTAAAGTCACTGTTCAATTCATGGGCCAGAAGCACAACGTCGGCCGGCGGGGTTGGGCTATCAGGGTCCATCAACTTTTTGGACACTACCAATAACTCTACCGTCGAACTTAAGACGGGTGCTCAAATCAATCAGAACACTTTCTTCCACCCAGACCCCCGATTCTTCTTGAATCCCGGAGATATCGGATACGATCCGACCTATGCACCTGAAACTAGCAACGACGATATCACGCATGTCCGGCATGCAAACAACGTCGACGCTCAGTCATTGGCTATCAGTGCGGCGACCTCGATGCAATTGATGCATATTACCGGCGTGTTCAACTTTG
This sequence comes from Pirellula sp., assembly GCA_046090945.1. Taxonomy (GTDB): domain Bacteria; phylum Planctomycetota; class Planctomycetia; order Pirellulales; family Pirellulaceae; genus JBKCUI01. Next base: position 4,522 of record JBJTAQ010000506.1, on the reverse strand, counting down.
AACTCCCAAGCGCTGAAATTGGACCCGGTGGCATCAATGAGGCAGAACCAGCCTTTGATATCAGTACGACACCCACAAGTGGAGGAAAAGGAGGTGTCGGGGGAACCTTGTTCCTGCAATTCCTCGACAACAACACCCAAGCGATCGTTGAGAAAGGTGTCAACATTCACACCGGCGGCGACGGCGGAATGAGCGTCTCCGCCGAGGAAGCCCTCATGGGTTTTAGCTTCTCCCAAGGTGGAGCAAGTTCCGAGAAACTCGCCTTCGGTGGAACGTTTGCCTATTACGAACAAGACTCGAAAACCATCGCCCAAATTGCTGAAGGAGCGAATATCGAAGGTGGTGGGATCGATGTCTACTCGGGTGCCATCGGTACTCATATTTCCTGGGCCGGAGGCGTTTCTAAGAGCGAATCGGTCGGTGCAGGAGTCTCGGTAGCGATCAATAACCTCGACCGCGAGACGCGGGCAACGATTGGGGAGATTTCAGATACCGCCGGAACGGGGACTGGGAATGTGTCGAATATCTCCGCAGCCGGTGGCGTTTCGGCAAGAGCGGCAGTCGGCGGTGCGTTGTATGCATTCACAATCGCTGGCGCATACTCCAATGCCTTGCCTGCCCAAGACACCCCCGAAGACGGCGCCGACGGCAATGCACCAACTGCCGACGAGGATCCGCTCGATGGCGTTTCACTTCCGAATCTATTCAATGAGGAACAGCCGACCGAGCAAGCCGAGGAGAAGAAGTCCAAGACAAGCGTTGCGATCGCAGCGGCTGTCGCGGTAAACAACGTCAAAGATCGCACACAGGCATCGATTGCCGATGCTGTACTGTCTGCAGATGCGATCGATGTCAAAGCGGTCAATCGTAATAACATCGTTGCTGCCACAGGTGGGCTTGCCGCATCCAAAACCGAATCCGGCGGAACCGGAGCCGCCCTCGCCGGTGCGTTCAGCTTCAATAGCGTGGACTCAATCACCAACGCCTTCATTCGCAACTCGACGATCACTCTCTCCGACGCAGCCATGGAGGATCTGGCGGAATCCGATTACTCGAGCCGCATTTCGGTCTCCGCCAACAACATGGCGAAGATCTTCAGCTTGGCCGCAGGCGGTGCAGGATCCGTGGCGAAAGAAGGAACCGAACAGGGAAACACAACCAACATCTCCTTGGCTGGCTCGGTCGCCAAAAACGCTATCACCGGTGGCACCTACGCTCGTGTTTACGATAGTACTTTTGTCATGGCTTCGGGAGCAACTGTCCATGATGCAATCGTCAACGCTCGGGATGCAAGCAGCATCCTTGCGATCGCCGGCAGCCTGTCTCTGAGTATTTCCAATGGAAGTTCCGGGGGCGCGACCGCAGTGTCCGCAGGTGTAGCAATCGCGGTCAATTCTATCGCCGGCGATACAATCGCTTTGGTTTCTAGCAGCACGCTCACAGCAGGTAGCGATTCGACCGGAACACTTACGGTCAAATCACTTTCCGAGGGGGAAATACAAGCTTATACCGTCGCCGGAGCTCTTTCTGCAGCATCCTCCAAGCAGTCTGGGAGCGGCATCGGTGCAAGCGGTGCTGGATCCGGTTCGGTCAACAAGATCGATTCGGACACCATTGCAACCATTGAAAACTCTACCATTACCGCCAATGGTGATGTTTTAGTACAGGCTCAAAACAACGCGAAAATCACCGCCGGCGCAGGTGCCGTAGCGATCGCACTCGGAAGTGCTGTAGGCCAAGGGCAAGCCGGAGCGGTCGCTATCGGCGGTTCGTTCTCTGTTAATGAACTAGATGGCGACAATGGTGGAAACCAAGTCCTCGCTGAGGTCAATAATTCAAACATCTCAGCCGCAGGTAGCATCTCGGTTTTAGCCGAAATGGCCGCCAGTATCTTTGCGGTAGGCATCGGTGCATCTGGCGGGGTCGCAAGTTCGACAACCAGCAACGCGTTTGCAGTCAGCGTTGCTGGCTCGATCGGAGTAAACCGGATCCGCAACCAAACGGAATCCAAGGTTCGAAACGGCTCGACGTTGACCACTCGCAGCGGTAGCGCCAAGGGAATCCAAGTAAATGCGAAAGACAATAGCTCAATCCAAGCTGTCGGGGGATCGGCTGCCGTTTCCGTTTCGAGATCGCAGACGACCTCAGCCGCTGTGGCACTCGGCCTGTCGCTGAGCCTAAACGAGATCACAGGCACGACCCATGCGGTCGTCTCGGACTCGACTTTGAGTTCCGATGCGGGGATTAGCGTTACGAGCGATGCGAAGTCGTCGATCAAATCGATCGCGTTTGGAATTTCTGTCGGCGTCGCGATCAGTGGTTCAGCCAGCTCTGTATCGGTAGGCGCCACCGGAGCCGTCAGCTACAACACGATCGATAGTAGCGTCAGAGCCTCCATCGAAAACGGCTCTTCGACGAGCACCAAAACAGTCCAGAGCAAAGGGATTGTCGCGGTAAAGGCCTATGACGAGTCAGTGATTGAATCCTTCGGGTTGGCCGCATCGGCGAACATCGCTGGATCAACCAATGCTACCGGTATCTCGGTCGGCGTCGGTCTTGCGATCGGCAGCAACACGATCGATAAAGATGTTGTCGCAACGGTCTTGAACGTTCCTACTTTATCCACTACCTCCACCGGACTGCTGGTCGATGCCAAGGATAAATCGCGGGTGGACTCCGATAGTTATGCTGCAAGTGTCGCTGTTTCGGTAGGTACATCCGCCGTGGCTTTTTCAGGAGGTTCTTCATCCTCTGTCAACTCAATTTCAACTCGAGTGAATTCGACGATCGAAAATAGCGCTATCGGCTCACCGTCTGTGCCAGTCGGTAAAGTCGATGTGTTAGCAAGCAGTGAATCGACCATCGATGCGTCGGTCGGTGTCGGTGCCGGCTCGGTCGCTTTCTCCAGAAGTGGAGCCGGTGTTGGAGTTGCCGTCGGTATTGCGGTAGCCAGGAATTTTATAGGATCCTCTCCAAGTGGCGGTGCAGTAACCGGAACCGTCATCGATGCAACCGACACACCTGTATCGAGTCTAACCACAGGAATGAAGGTCAGACTCATCGATGGACCGTTGATGGGGGAAGTCTACGAGTACGTTGGGTCCACAGTCCAGGACGCCGACCCAGTCGCCGATGGAAACCAAAGGTTCGACCTCAAGCAACAGAAGTACCGAGACACCTCGCTTTGGCGGCACATCAACGCCAAGGCCAATGGGGCTGAGATTAAAGCGTATGTGAAAAACTCTTCGATCATATCGAATCAGGCACTGAGCGTTCAGGCCACCTCATCCCAGTCCATCGACGCTACCGTCGTCGGAGTAGCGCTTGGAGTGGGTGCTAGCAAGGATGTTGGTGTCGGGGTCTCTTCCGCAGGGACTTATGCGGAGAACTATTCGGATACGAATATCATAGCGAACCTTGATGGAAATGGTTCGATCGCTGCAGGTCAAGGAATCCAAGCCCATGGAATTTCCGTTTTAGCAACCGATACTGCCAAGATCGACTCGTCAGCCGCCTCAGGCGCATTGGCCGTAGGGTTTGGTAGCCAAGTCGGGGTCGGGGTCGCCATCGGAATATCTCTCGCCTACAACGACATTCAAAATGACGTCACTGCGAGCATCACCGACTATGCGTCCGTGCAAAGCACCAATGGATTCACGGTTGCAGCCAAGACTCTTTCAGGTGACGCACCGCAAGCTACCTACACAAGCGGTTCTGGAACCCAAACCCTGGCGGTAGGCGACACGATCAAGCTCCAGGACGGGTACAACAAAGGCGGCATCGAAGGGCGTCAGTACAGATATCGCGGTTTCACCGCCGACTTTGATACCACCGCCGTGGATTTCACCAATAGCTCAACCTCTGCCGAGGTATTCCAAGGGGATTTGGTTCGCGTCTCGGGAGGAGCCATCTATTCGTATATCGGCGATGACAACAACCAAACCGGTAGAACCCTGAATCTGTCGAGTCAGAACTATTCGGACACTGCAAACTGGGAATTGAGCAAAGTGATTTTGAAGCCGGGTAATACCGTTCGAACCGCGGCATCAACTTTCTATCGCTACCTCGGAGAAGAGGGATCCGTCGGTCTAGGAGAAGCCGACTACAGTGATACATCAACTTGGCAATCCTTCACGCCCAACACCTTTGCACTCGGCAATACCGATTACTCCAACACCAAACTCTGGGAAATTGCAGATGGATCAATCACCTCAACCACGGTGGCAGCCTCGCTCGCCGGAGCTTTCGGTAGCAAAGCAGGTGTAGCAGTCAGCGGCGCCGGTGCTGCATCTCGCAATAGGATTCTGTCGAAGACCAACGCAAGCGTTACCAATACCAACCTCACGGGGACCGGAGCCGTCGACATCGACAGCATCAACACTGCGAAGATCGACTCCAAAGTTGTATCAACCTCTGTGGCTTTGGGAGCTAGCGGTAAAGCTGGTGTCGGTGTTTCGATTGGGGTTGGTGTCGCCGAAAACTACATAGGTTGGACTAGCACTGACCAGGAATCCCCTTCCCA
>JBJTAQ010000505.1:0-12058 GCA_046090945.1 Pirellula sp. | reverse complement strand
CGGGGTGAGCAGATCGAACGACTTGCGAGATCGAACTTCGTTTGGATTCCGATGGTTGATCGCTTCGACCCGTAGGAGTGCAAAGTACCGCTCGTTCTCCTTCGGAGGGCGAATCTGGCCAGAGACAGTCATCCCGGTCGTGAGTCCGAAGCGCCGGATTTGGGAGGGTGAAACATAGATGTCATCAGGGCAAGCCACATAGTGGTGGGCGGCTGATCGCAAGAATCCAAAGCCATCGCTGAGGATCTCAAGCGTCCCTTCGCCCATCATAATGCCCGAGGACTGCATCCGAGCTCGCAGCACTTGAAAGATCAATTCAGGCCGCGTGAGTTGCTCGCTACCTAGGATTCCCTCAAGTTTAGCGACTGCAAGTAGTTCCTCTTGAGTCATCCCTTGCAAAGTAGCAAAATCCAGCACCGGTCTTGGTTCGGCTGGGATCGCAACACCGTTTCGTTCGCGCAGGATCTCCTCGGAGATCGAAAGGATCTCGATGCTGTTGCGGTCGGAATTGCGATTCGGTCGCGATCGACCGCGGTCTTCGTCAGCCATGGGTTTGTTGTTGAATCCGACGACGCAGAACAACCTCCCATGTGTCCACAAGGACACACGGACGCTAGGAACGGACTCGGGGTGTTGGTGGGATTTCGGAAGAGAAACCGCAGAGAAATCTGCGACAAAATCTATTATAGACAGCACTCCCCACGAAGTACAATGGATTCCTATTGGGTTCCGCTACAAAAGCCTGTAACCTTGGTAGACTGTATCCCCTGCCCACCCCCCCTGTTTGCCGCCGCTAACTGCATGAAAACTCTTTTTGGATCCCTGGCGGTGTTGCTGAGCCTAGCCGCCCTGGCCTACGGCATCTACTTGCTGAAATTTAGGGTCTTGGCCACAGTTGCCCCAGCCCAGGAACTTCGGCCAACACCGGTTGTCTTTTCCACTCCCCAAACAGCCCAACTCCGTTCGACCACCACCGTCATCGGTACGATCACGGCCCCACGCTCGATCCAACTCAAAACCGAAACGGTTGGGACGGTCAAAGCCATTCATTTCCAATCAGGAGATCTGGTTCAAGGCGGACAGGTCCTGGTGGAACTCGATACTAGCGTCGAGCAAGCGATGCTTGCAAGCGCCAAGGCAGCCGAACGTATTGCCGACTCGACCTATCGCAGGATCAAAAAGGCGATGGAGGTTCAAGCCCTTACCGAGCTGGATCTCGATCAGACCGAAGCCCAGTTAGCCCAAGCCAAGGCGGAGGTCGCACGGATCGAAGCCATCATCCGTCGCAAGGTCCTCGTCGCCCCCTTCGGTGCCCGCGCCGGTGTGTTTGATATCCAGCCCGGTCAGTACCTCTCCGAAGGCTCCTTGATCACCATGCTCCAAGGCGTCGACCAATTCGTGTACGTCGACTTTATGATGCCTCAGCAAGTCGCGGACTATGTCCAAGTCGGTGATCAGGTGGCTCTCGAACATCTCGGTAAAAAACTTATCGCCCAAGTTGTCGCAGTGGACTCACAGGCCGACCGAGTGACCCGATCGTTGGCTGCCAGGGCCAAAGTGCTCGATCCACCAGCGACATTGCAAGTCAACGATTCGGTCAAGGTCATCGCCGAGTATGGAGACGCCCAAACGACAATCCTCATCCCATCATCGGCTCTACGCACCAACCCCACCGGAGCTTTTTGCTTCGTAGCCCAAGTCGACCCGAGCGACACGTCGAAGTGGATCGCCAAACGGCGCGAAGTCCTAGTTGGAGCAACGCTTGGAAATAACGTCTCGATCCGCCAAGGGATAGACCCCAAGGAGCAGATCATCGCCGACGGTTCGTTCAAAATATACGATGGGACTTGGGTGGCCCCCTCCGATTTGATCAAAGCACCCTAATTCCCACTAGGCAAATACCCACTAGGAAATCGGATCCGCGATGAAATCGATCACCGATATCTTCATTCGATATCCAGTCCTTGCAATCGTCGTCAACTTGATGATCGTACTGCTAGGAGTTCGGTCTGCTCAAAGCCTACCGGTTCAGCAGTTTCCGAAACTTGAAAGCACCTCGATCGTCATCACGACGATCTATATTGGGGCAAGTGCAGAGACTATCCGTGGGTTTCTGACCACTCCGATCGAAAAAGCCGTTTCGTCGATCGGTGGTGTCGACTACATCGAATCCAAAAGCGTGGCTGGATCGAGCCAAATCACGATTCGGCTCAAGTTGAACCACAATGCAACGCAGGCGCTGGCCGAGGTCAACACGCGGCTGCAGCAAGTACGCCGGGAATTGCCTGCCGAAGCAGAACCGAGTGTGGTGGAAATCCAGCGCGCGGACCGTCCCTACGCATCGTTTTATCTTAGTTTTACATCGAGCCAGTGGGATGTACCCCAACTGACCGATTATCTCACACGTACCATCCAACCCCAACTGACGACCATCTCCGGTGTCCAACGCGTGGGGGTCGAGGGTGGCCGAACGCCGGCCATGCGAATCTGGATCTCCCCGAACAAACTCTCGGAATTGAACCTGACACCCGGCGATGTCTACGGTGCCCTGCGTCGCAACAATTACTTGGCCGCAATCGGCAGAGTCAAGAACGACTCGGTACAAGTCGATTTGCTGACGGATACAGACTTGAAAACGGCGGACGAATTCCGCGATTTGATCGTCTGGCAAAAAGATGGTGCGGTGATTCGGCTCGGGGATATCGCTACAGTGGAATTCGGCTCCGAAGAGGCTGGCATGGTAGCGATGTACCGAGGCAAAGAGGCGGTGTATGTTTCGGTTTGGCCTCTGCCTGGAACCAATGAAATCGAGGTGGCCAATCGACTCAACGATTCGATGGCAAAACTAAAACCGACCCTTCCAGCCCACATGGAAATGAATCTTGCATACGATGCCACTCGATTCATGCGAGATGCGCTCTCGGAGATATCCAAGACTCTTATCGAGACCATTGCGATCGTTGGACTTGTCGTGTTCCTATTCATGGGATCGATTCGAACGGCGATCGTACCTCTGATCGCGATGCCCGTCTCGCTCATCGGAGCGACGATCCTGATGTATCTGCTCGGGTTTTCGTTGAACCTGCTGACGCTCCTGGCGATCGTCCTGTCAGTCGGGCTGGTGGTCGATGACGCGATCGTGGTGGTCGAAAACGTTCAGCGGCACATTCGCGAAGGGATGAGCAAGATCGATGCTGCGCTGCTCGGGGCAAAGGAACTCTTTGGCCCAATCGTTGCTATGACGATCACCTTGGCGGTGGTTTATGCACCCATTGGATTCCAAGGTGGTTTAACCGGAATGCTGTTTAAGGAGTTTGCTTTCACACTAGCCGCAGCGGTCCTCCTTTCGGGTGTCGTCGCCGTGACTCTCTCTCCGATCATGAGCGCAAAAATGCTCTCGGCAAGCGGTAAAGAAGGTTTTTTAACCCGCCTGGTCAATCGTGCCTTCGACGCATTCCAGAACGCTTATGGCAAGATGCTCAATTGGGCATTGGAGGTCCGATGGGCGATCGCCTTTGCAACCCTGCTGGTTGCCTTTGCCGCCGCTCCGTTCTATGTCATGAGCTCCAAAGAGCTCGCGCCGGTGGAAGACCAAGGTGCGATTGCGGTGATGCTCAAGGCTTCGCCGGACTCGTCGCTGAAAAGTTCTGTGAGTTGGGCCAAGGTGCTAGCGGACAAATTCGATGTGATGCCCGAGACCGATTACATGTGGGCCCTGGTCGGCTCGAACTCGGGCTTCGGCGGGATCATCACCAAAAGCTGGCACGAGCGAGAACAGGAACACTTGCGCAGTACCGCTGCGATGGTTCCCCAAGCCTTCGGGATCGCTTCGCAAATACCCGGCTTGCAGCCCTTCCCCGTCTTGGTCCCTCCATTACCCGGTGCCGGCAGTTTCGACGTTGAATTAATCCTCAAAAGCGATCTGCCAGTCGAGCAACTTACGGCCCTTTCTGAACAAGTCCTCTCCGAGGCCAGCAAAACCGGCTTGTTCATGTTCGTCGATACCGATTTGAAAGTCGATCTACCACAAGCTCAAGTCGTGGTCGATCGAGAGAAGGTGGCCGACCTCAAGCTCGACCTTGCCTCGATCGCAGGTGAGCTAGGCGTTTTGCTCGGGGGTGGTTACGTCAACCGATTCAATTACTTCAACCGCTCCTACCAAGTCATCCCGCAGCTTGCCGAAGAAGACCGGCAATCCGCATCCTCCTTGATGGATTTGAAGATTCGAACCCCGACCGGTCAGTTGATCCCTGTCTCGACATTTGCCTCCGTCGTTCCAAAAACGGCACCGAGAGTCCTGAGTCGTTTTCAGCAACAAAGCTCGATACAAATCCAGGCTGCCGTGATCCCGGGCATTCCCGGATTGACCAAGGAATCGGGCTTGAGCAAGATCGAACAGATCGTCCAAAGGGTTGTTGGCCCTACGGCAACGATCGATTATGCCGGAGAGTCTCGGCAGATACGCAAAGAGGGTTCGTCGCTGACGGTGACTCTCGGGATCGCACTGGCGCTGATCTACTTGGTTCTAGCCGCTCAGTTCCAATCGTTCCGAGATCCGCTCATCGTTCTGTTTGGCTCGGTGCCACTGGCGATTTCCGGCGCTCTGCTGCTGACCTTCCTGGGGCTGACCACGGTGAACATCTATTCGCAGGTCGGTCTGATCACCCTCGTCGGTTTAGTGGCCAAGAACGGGATATTGATCGTCGAGTTTGCAAACCACTTGCAAGAGCAGGGGCTCAAGAAATGGAATGCGGCGATCGAGGCCTCCAAGACGCGATTGCGACCGGTCCTGATGACCAGTGCAGCGACGGTTTTCGGACATTTGCCGCTGGTTTTTGTAACCGGGCCGGGCGCTGAAGCTAGAAATAGCATCGGAATTGTCCTTGTCGCAGGAATGGCCATTGGTACCCTTTTTACACTGTTTGTTGTCCCCTGCCTGTACGTCTTGATCGCCGGGAGCAAACGAGCGATCCTCGAACATTAATCCATCCATATCGATGCTTACCTACTCCACCGCCGGCGAATCGCACGGCAAATCACTTCTGGCACTCGTCGATGGATTTCCTGCTGGACTGACTATTGACGAGGCATTCATCAATCATGAACTGCATCTCCGCCAAGGTGGATATGGACGCGGGGGAAGGCAAAAGCTCGAGCAAGATACAGTGAATATCCTCTCCGGAGTTTGGCAGTCGGTCAGCTTGGGATCCCCAATCGCGATGCAGATTGTCAACAATGATTACAAGCTCGAGCGGCTCAAGGAGTTGGAACGTCCACGCCCTGGCCATGCAGACCTCACCGGCGCAATCAAGTACTTAGGCTCCATTCGTGGAGTTCTCGAACGATCCAGTGCGCGAGAGACGGCTGCTCGCGTCGCAGCAGGCGCACTGGCTAGACTCTTGCTCCGTGAGTTTGGAATCGAAACTGTTGGATACGTAGTCGAACTCGGCGAAATGAATTTCTCCTCGAATGGAACCCAAGGCCTTTCGGTTGCTGAGGTTCGCTCTCGACGCGACAGCAGTTCGCTCTATTCGGTCCAACCTCAGACCGATCGCGATGCACAAGCCTATATCGACCGTATGGCCGACGAAGGTGATACGCTCGGAGGGGTTGTCGAAGTTCGAGTCGATGGACTACCCTTTGGACTTGGCACTCATGCCCAATGGCACCGCAAGCTCGATGGCAAGTTGGCGCAAGCCGTCATGGCCGTCCAAGCCATCAAAGGGGTCGAGATTGGAATGGGGTTCGAGGCGGCTCGGAAGCGAGGATCCCAAGTTCATGATCCGATTCACCATGACCCGACCCTGACGCATCTGCCTCACCTAGGGTATGTGCGACCGAGCAACAACGCAGGTGGTCTAGAGGGAGGAATGACCAATGGCCAGCCGCTGATTTTACGAGCTGCCAAAAAGCCGATCAGCACACTGCGCAAACCGCTCGATTCGATTCGCATGGAGGACAAGCAACCCCATAGGGCTAATTATGAACGGAGCGATGTGTGCGCGATATCTGCTGCCGCTATCATCGTCGAGCATGTGGTCGCATTCGAGATCGCTGCGGCTCTGGTCGATAAATTTGGTGGAGATAGTTTGGTCGAAATGAAAGCTCGCTATGAGCTCTTCATGAAAATGGCCAAAGAACACTGACCAGGGAACACTGATCGAGCTCGATGGACTACTTGGCAGCCGTCGCTTGCTTGGATGGGATCGAATAAGCATCCGGGTGGGAAGTTAGTCGGTTCCCTACCCGATACTGCTCCAGTGAGGTCGAAGAGTCCCAACGCTGCTGCCAATCGCACAGTCGCTTGTCCAGGCTCAAGAGAGTTTCCATCGTCTGAGTCGATAGCGATTGCCATAACTCAGCCGATCGTTCCTGCCTAGCCGTGATCCTTTCGGATGCAACTTGGTTCCAACGGTTTTGAACTTCCTTCACCCAATGCTGCTTGCTCTCCTCGAGTGCATTCTCTAGTTCGAAAAGAATGCGAGGTTCGACCGCCACGGACTCCCAAGCGACGGGAATGGTCCTCGCGCTGGTCCGTTCCAGTTTTTGAATCGTCTGACGAAATGATAGCGTCAGGTGGGTTCGCCCAAGCGGTTGCGTTGCAGGAGCTTTCTGTCTTGGGTCCCAAGGAGCGCTCAGACTGATCAGTCGCTCCTGATCGCTCTGCTGGACATCGATACGGATTCGATTCGGATTGGCTTGGAACGGTTGATCGGCACTCGAAATGTACCAATAGCAAGTCATCTGTAGCAAATCTTGTTGCGACGATTCGGCGTGGATCTCTAGTCGACCTTGATCCGCGGGTAAATCGAAATACCAGACCGAAGTGGTTGGGTAATTCATCGGGCTATCCCAAGCCCATTGGCAGCCTTCGCATTCGAACGGTACCTTCAAATCAGAACCTTGCGAGTCGACCAATTCACCGAAGAGCGAGGCTTTTCGTATCAGTGTTGTACGCGATGAAGTGGACTTCGACGCCAGACTTCCTCTCGGATGCATGGCGGCAGCCACAATATCGCAGTAAGTTAATACCGTAGGAGTCACCCGCTGCGAGTATGTTTTGGCAAGCTGCTGGATCTGTCGATCTGCATCGGGTAGCATCCCGTGCATCCGGTTTTCGAACCTTTCGCTCATCGATGCTTGGATCCTCGACCACTTCACTAAGTGATCTTTGCCAATGCTCCTTGCTTGTATCCTTAGTTCTGCGAGCCGCTGTTTGATCTGATGATATTCTCTGGATATCAATGCCGCACGCTTGCGATCGTTCAAACTCGACGGATCCGATGTAATCGATCGTTCCAAGTCCGCCCGGAGTTGGTCTGCTCGGCTCTCAAGTTCTTGGGTTGCAATAAGCACGCGATCTGCGTCTCGATCGATACCTGCAACGAGTTCCTCAAGCCAAGGATCAATCCAAGCCCCGACATCAGGGACCGAACCGAACTCGTCGGGCAAGGTTGGCAAAGCCGGAAGCGTTGAGGCGGGTAACTCCATCGGGATGCGGACACGTTGGAGCTCGAGGCTATCGATTACCAAATCCCCCCGCAAGAGTCCTTTCATGTCCATACCGATTTGGACTTTATCGATGGATACCGATCGGCCATCATCGAGTTCGATCGACGCGTCCTGCATCTCCAAACCCTCAACCGAAGTATCCAGCGACTGCGAATCAATACGAGAAGAGAATCGCGAAGACAGAAGCGAAGCGATGATCGAGCGGCGCTGGGAATAAACCCCTACAAGTACAAGTAGGACTATGACCAAGAAAAGCCAGCGACGCCATCTCATCATCAGCGTTCCTGTTGCTCGGCATGGCCTTGTGCCAACCTGCTGGCTGGATCCTCACTCAGGCTCCTGCTGGCAGACAAATGCCTGAGCAAATACCTGAGCGATTCCGAAGGTTGGTGGAGTGAAACCGTCTTCGGTGCTGACCCCAACGGAACGCTGGGACTCGAGCCCAAAGTGTTCCCCAACTCAGGCTTGGCCAAAGGAATCGATCCGCTGGTAGGACCAGTTGGGTCTTGCATCTCAGTCAGCATAAAAATTCATTAGGTCAAAATCAGGACAGAGAACCGCTGTATTAGCATCGGACACACCCGAACTCGAATTGAGATCAAATAACAATGCATCCGGATTTTCCCAAATAGCCCAGGGCTCCCGGGTTTTGCTATCATTGTTGGATTGGCAAAGAGCATCGACTTTCCCTTAGCGGTCTCGAAGTACTGGGCCGACCGAGAAGTACTCGTTGAGAAAGAGAAAACAATGAACAGAATCGGATATTTACTTGCCGCATGGCTCTTGGTCTGTTGGGCTTGGAGTGGATCTGCACAAGCTCAGGATCGTCCCCCGAATGTGGTTTTGATCCTGGCCGATGACATGGGAGTGTTTGATTTGGGTTGCTATGGGAGAACCGACCATCGGACCCCCAACTTGGACCGACTTGCTGCGTCAGGGATCAAATTCACTAGTGCCTATTGCGGATTACCGATCTGTTCGGCCTCGCGGGCCTCGCTTTTGACGAGCAAGTTTCCTGCGAGGTTGCATTTGACGAGTTATCTTCCAGGCAGGGCCGATGCGCCCAGTCAGCGGCTGATCCAGCCCGAGATCGAGCCTGCGCTGGTTCCCAGCGCCGAGACTCTTGCCGAGGCCCTCAAGCGTGCTGGATATGCAACCGGTATCTTTGGCAAGTGGCATCTTGGGGGTGGTAAATCATCGGCCCAGGAGCAAGGCTTTGACGTGAGTTTCGAACCGCCCGGGAATGGGGATCCTCAGTCCAGTGGTGGCAAGAACGAAAACCTCATTACCGACAAAGCGATCGAATTCATCCAAGCCAATGGCGATCGACCTTTTTTCTGCTATGTGCCGCACCATTCGCCGCACATCATGCTCAACGAGCAGCCTAGCAAGATCGATCGAAATGCAGGAGCTTGGAATCCGCTGTACGCGGCGACGATCGAATCGTTAGACGAAGCGTTAGGCAGGTTGTTCGAGGCGATCGAGAAGACGGGTCAAGCATCCAATACCATCGTGATTTTCTCGAGCGACAACGGTGGCTTGCATGTACCCGAGGGACATCCTACGCCCGCCACCTATAACGGTGTTTATCGGGCTGGCAAAGGGTATCTCTACGAAGGTGGATTGCGAATCCCCTTGCTGATTCGATGGCCCAGCAAAATTGCTGGTGGTAGAACTGTCGATGCACCGGTGTCGCTCATGGACATCATGCCGTCGATTTTGCAAGCCGCTGGTATCGACGGGTCTAAGAGTGTTGGACCAATGGATGGTCAAAGCCAATTGGCCGTTTGGACTCAGGGTCAGAATCCTGCAGAGGATCGAGTCTTTTATTGGCACATCCCTCATTACACCAATCAGGGTAGCAAGCCTTCGGGTGCGGTCCGTGAAGGCAAATGGAAATGGGTTGAAGATTACGAGTTGCAAACCGGGGAACTCTATGATTTGAGTCAGGACATCTCGGAGAGGAACAACTTGATTAGGAGTCATCCGGAGATTGCCCGCAGAATGCATCAACTTCTGGTCGGCTGGAAAAACAGCATTGGAGCTCAGGAATGCGCTCCGAATCCTCGGGTGCAACCCGAGTTGCATGCGGATCTGTATATCGAGCAGAACTCATCCTTGATCGATGGTCGAGAGCAATCGGCGCAGCAGATCGCTGACGCTTGGGTCGCTTGGCGCTCGAGCATGAATAGAGCCATCGAAAAGATCCCGACGAAGCTCAAGAAGACCCAAGCTGCGATCACGCTATTGGCCCGCGATTCGAAACCGCAGGGGAAACGGATTCGATACGAACCCGAAACGTACAAGAATGTGGTTGGTTATTGGACGGAGGTCGACGATTGGGTCGAATGGACGATGGAGATCCCCAAGGCGGGAGTGTACCGAGTTGAATTGCATTGTGGCTGTGGTTCAGGAAACGGCGGTTCCATGGTAGATGTCCAGATCGATTCTCCCAGACCAGAGTCAGGATCGGACAGGGCGGATTCAACCGTCACCCATACGCTTGAGTGGAAAGTTCGCGACACAGGACACTTCCAAAATATCGTCATTGAGCCCTTGGGGGTGATCAAGCTTGAGCCTGGGCTAGGCATAGTGCGAGTCAAGCCCAAGACCAAAGCAGCAGCGGCCGTAGCCGACATTCGGGAGATTCGTCTGATCCCTATCGAGTAGTGGGGGTCTGGCTGTAGATCGAATGAAATGAAAGTCCTTTTACCGGCGAGACATCGACGACCTCAGAGATCGGATACTCAGACTCCGTGAACTTGGCCTTATGGCTTGTTGACCCACCAAACCTCCGACGAGCGAATACCAGGTTTGGCTTCTCCACTTGGGATCAGCCAACCTCCACGCCAAGGCGTCATCGGGACGGTCACTCGCGAGAAGGGCAACTCCTGCGAACTTTCCGTCCAGCGATTTGCCTCGAAATCAAACCCGAGGATCTTCTTGGAAAAGCCTCGGTGTTCGCTTGGAAGTGCACCGATCTGCAATCCATCATCGCCTCCTAAAATCCACAATCGCTTTCCATCGACCATCGCAGGCCCTGGGCTGGCCGCTAATCCGGACGGCAAATCCGCTTGCCGAACCCAGTGGCCCGACAAGCTCACTGGATCGAGTTCGAATTTCCAGCAATCTGCCAAGTATTTTCGTACCGGTTTGTCATCGGCACCGGCATGGAGAGCCACTCCACCGATGACCCAAAGTGCGTTGCGAAAACCTGCCGCCGTGGCAAGCATTCTTGGGTCACCCGGGAATTGATCCAACTCGCGCCAATGCAATTCCAGGTCGTTCGCTCCGATCGCCCGTAGGTCCAGAGCCCAAGTTCGTTTTTGGCACTCCAGTGCAGTGGGTTGGTCGATCCCTCCAGTAACGATTAAAAAGCCTTCGACAATCGCGCCACAAGCGTTTGCAAGGGGTACTGGCAGGTCGATCAGCGACTCGATGATCAGTTCTGAATCGCGATAGCGCAGCGTAAATACATCTTTCACGTGTTGGTCCGCATCGTTGCCACCAACGCAGATGATCCCATCTTTCCAGTTGGCGCTGATGCCGTAGGCTAATGGACGCGGCAACCGGCCAACTTGACGCCATTGACCATGAGGCTCATCGAGCGCATAAACCTCGTCATGCCAAACCTTCTTGCCACCTTCCCAAGGCTTTTTATCTGGGAAGTTTGCACCGCCGGCCACTAACAGACACGCACCAGACTGTCCAGCAAAGGGACTGGCAACCCCAAGAGCGTTTGGGTAATCCGCCAGTTTGGTGAACTTCCACTCCTGGGCTTGTGCCAAATCACTACCAAAGAGTGCACTACCCAGGAGAGCAAAAACGAAAATCCCAAACCAGCGACACAATCGCAGCGATCGCATGCGATTAAGTCGCGCTTTTATTGGTTGCTGGTTTGTTGCCAATCGCGGGGGAGGGTTCATTGCTTTGCGGTGCGTTTGGCATGGCCGGATTGTTTTCAAGTGCCGAGGTCAGATCGATTTCGCGGCCGAGTTGATTGTGCTCGATGGCTCGCTGGAGATACTGAACAGTCTCATCGATCGTGTCGGCTTGCAAGAGCATCAGGTCACCAGCTTTGATCAGGGTCAGTGCGTGCTCGACGGCTTTCTCCCAACCGATAAAGTCGTAGACCTCTTTGACTCGCTTGCCGGAATCCATACCCCGCTTGAAGATCGACGATATTTCACCGGGCTTGCGTCCTCGGAGGTATTGGTCCTCGTAGAGGATCACGCGATCGAAATGATCAGCAAGGATTTCCCCTTGGCGAATCATATCGATATCCCGACGATCGCCGGCGGCCGAGTAGACGACCGTTCGATGCCCGTGTGGGAATTGACCGAGGGCTTCGATGATCGCCAGCAAGCTCGAGCTGTTGTGACCGTAGTCGGCCACCACGGTAGCTCCATGGACATCCAACAGATTGAATCGTCCTGGAACTTTTTCCATGTGAGCACCAAACGATTCCAGCCCGATGACGATTTGTGAGATGGGCATGCCAACACCCCAGCAAGCCGCCACACTGGCCAGTACATTTTCGACCTGG
>JBJTAQ010000504.1:0-1624 GCA_046090945.1 Pirellula sp. | reverse complement strand
ATCAACGCAGATATACGAAGCAAAATGTCGTACTCGGTAACTGCACCAGGTCCTAGCACCTGCAGGACGATCCATCGGTCCATGATGAAGATCACCACATAGGCAACTTCGATCACCAGTTACCGAGTACGACATTTTGCTTCGTATATCTGCGTTGATTACGACCGGTTATACGCTTTTCATTGGGCCTATTTGGGCGCTAGCCGGGACTGCTTGGGGGAAACGCGATCTAGCGATGATGGACAAACTCTGGAAGATAGTATCTGGATTGATGGTCCCCTTTGCTCTGGCGTCCATTCTGATTGGATTGATGCTCAACCCATTGATTCATATGTGGGTCGATAGGACGATAACCATTCCACCGATTGCTCGATGGTCGATGGTGATATACTCGTGGGTGGTGGTATGGGGTGCGGGTTATGCGAGTTTGTTGAATGGGATAGGCCGGACACGCGAACAGGTTGCATGCTGCGTGATTGCCTGTTTGATCAACATACCGCTTGGAGTGTACCTTTGCTCAAAAGCGAACATCGGCATTGCAGGGGTGCTTGTGGCTAGCACAGTTTCCCTTTCGATTTTTAATGTAGTGGCTCCGTTTGTGTGGTTGGATTGCCGTCAGCATTGCAAGCGAGTGTGATGAGAGTAAGCACGGTGATACCGGTTTATAACCGGCAGGATCTGGTCAAGCAGGCGATCCGTTCGGCGCAAGCACAGCAGATCGAGGGTCACGAGATCGTGGTCATCGACAATTGCAGTACCGATGCGACTTGGAGTGTCGTGCAAGAGTTTGCTCGCAATGACTCACGGATCCGTTGCTTGCGGAATGAAAGGAACGTAGGACCTGTTCGGAATTGGAGGTTGGGACTCGAGGCTGCTCGTGGGGAGTATTGTCATTTGCTATTTTCGGATGATGTAATTGCGCCAAATTTTTTGAGTTCCACGCTTAGCCAGTTCGATTCTCGAACGGCATTTGTGCTTGCAGGCCATCAAACGATGGACTCCTCTGGAATTAGGGATCCATCGAGCTTCCAGAACCGATCGGTTTACTCTCGGGAGGAATTTGTGGAGGCCGCGATTTTCCTGAACCCCCGGAAAATCCCCTGCATTACGCCACTTGTTGCGTTGTTTCGTCGAGCTGATATTTTGGCGTCGCTGATCGATGAAATACCCAATCCGTTTGGGATCGATTTTGCGGCTCATGGTGCGGGTCCGGATCAGTTGATTTTCCTTCAGACTGCGATCCGATACCCCTTCGTCAAATGTGTCGATGAACACTTGGCCATTATGCATGCGCATGCCGGATCGATCACGATCGAATCGCGCGACCTGAGTGTTCCTCGGGAGTGGACTCGTTGGTATTTCGTGCGTAAATTTTGGCCTGAGGCACAGGAGCGATTCCGCTCGATGGTTTGGTTGAAAAGCAAGCGGGCGATCCAATTCAAGCCTGTGTTCGATGCCGTCGATCAAGAGCTTGGAGGTCGAGTGCGGTTGGCAATGGCATTCGAATATGGCCTTAGGCGGGTTTTTGGAATGCCGGAGGTCCCCAAGCCCGAAAGTATCGGCAACTTCGGAGGTAGCCATTGATGCAAACAACGATTCGAAGTGATCAAGGGTATCCAGTGCC
>JBJTAQ010000503.1:0-2065 GCA_046090945.1 Pirellula sp. | reverse complement strand
TTCCTGGAAGATCTTCTCGGCAGTCTGCGCTCCGATTGGATCACCGAGGATGGCTAGCGTTTGAGCGAGGTGACCAGCAGCTAGGGGGTTCATGGGATCGAGTTCAAGACTCTGCGTGAAGCACTTGGCAGCCTGCTGATTCTCTCCTAATTGCTGGCACCATAGGCCTATCGCACGCCAGTAGTCCGGAAACTTATCCATCGACTCCTTGGGAGATTGGCTGAACCATTCTCCAAGTTCGTTCCATTTCTCTTGATCGATCAGGGCTTGCCCTAACCCGATCCAGTGGGCCGCAGTGGCTTGTCCCGATTGAATGATTTCCCTTAATTCCGATTCCGCTAGATCCGGTTTCTTCTCGTACAGTGCTCCGAAAGCGATCGAGCCCTTGAGTCGATACTCTTTGGGATTCTCTTGGAATTTCTGCCGGCTCAGTTCGTCGCTTTCGACCGGTTTGACTGTGTCGAGCGCCATCACGAGCGTGGTAAGATCCGTAGCGCCCAAGGAGATTAGCTTTTGCAAGACTCGAGAGGATTCGAATCTTCTTCCCTGCAAATCGAGCATGGCTGCAAGGAGCTTGTTGGTCTCATAGTCGTCGGGTTTGTGTTCCAAGATCTTTCGCGCTCGATCCTCTGCTGCTTGAAGCATCGACCTTTCCAGGCACCAGGCCAAGGCGTCACGGTGGGCCAAGACACCGTACTCGGGATCGGAAATCGAGATCCGATCGATCATCGCAAGAGCTTGGTCGATCCTTTTGCGTTCCTCGAGAACATGTGCTGAGACATACAGTGCTCGTGGGTCGTTCGGGGATCCCAGGAGAACCTTTTGGCATTCCTCCCAAGCGTCATCGAATCGGCTAGCTTCAAGCAGCTTTAGGGCACGCAGCGAGGAGGCTTTCTTAGGCTCCTGCTCCTTGGTAACTTCGGTCCCCGACTTCGATTTCACGTCGCCTGAAGACTGCTTATTGCCGGCTGGTTCGCATCCAACCAAAATCAACGCCATCGCGCAGAGTAAGACGCTGGCAGCAATGGGAAATCGGAATGGACCGTTTGAGTTCATTTTCAGGGTGGCTTCAGGCTACATGATTCAAACGGCATTGAAAGATTCGGATTTCTCTCTGACCATCTCCAAGATCGATCAAAGTCGACTCGCAATGCCAACCAGCTTGTCGAATCCAGGCTTCGAAACGGTCTCCGGTGTGTCGTTGAGGTTCACTCAGGAGCACGACTCCATTTTGCTCGAGCACTTGGCGCATGCAAGGTTCGAGGATCGGGTAAAGGGATGGGTTGTAGACGATATCCGACCCGATGACGATCGGAAACGTTTCTCGAAATCCGTTCAAGTTTCCCCAGTCGAGTTTGCGAACTCGGACTCGATCCAAAACAAACCTCGCATTGAACCGACACATGATCATCGCCATGCTTGACGCATCGGTGATGCAGACATCAGCTCCTCGGAGAGCCGCCGAAATCCCCGCCCGGCCGCTTCCTCCACCCAGTTCCAGGATCCGAGTCCCAGGGCGAATCTTGAGCGTTCCGAGATAAACATCAAGCCCTTGGGCGGCTCGCCAAGTCGCGGCCCAGAATGGGTCGAACTCCGCCCGTTCAGGTTGATGGTTGCTCAGGGTTTGTTCAAGCAGTCGATCTGGGTTAACGACGCGAGCCCAGGGATAATTCTCACCCGCAATCTCGACATGACCGTGCTCGATTTGGACCCGGCTTTCGAGGCGTCTGAGTAGCTTCATCGCATCTCTCGAGTCGGCTTGCGTGTGCATCTTAAGCCCGCTCTTCCATCTCCCGGATGTAGGCTCGTAGACGTTCGAGCTCGTCTACCGTCCCCTTGAGCTTGAGCATGTTCTTGACTCTCTTTTGAAATTCAAGCGAGTTGACCGGCTTGGAAAGGAAATCATCCGTACCGGCCTCGACGGCCCGCTCGACATCTCCGAGCTCGCTCAGTGCGGTAACCATCAGCACCATGATCCGAGAGGTGGCAGGATCGCTTTTGATCGCTCGGCAGACCTCGAAGCCGTTCTTCTTAGGCATCATGACATCGAGCAGGATCAGATCGG
>JBJTAQ010000502.1:0-11151 GCA_046090945.1 Pirellula sp. | reverse complement strand
GACATCTTCATCATGTTCTCGGCCAACCCAAGCACCTACAACCGTAGCGGCAAGGTTATTCCGCAACTCAAAGACCGGATCGGCTCTTTGATCCAGACCCACTACCCCAAAGAACGCGAGCAGGGGATTGAAATCCTCATGCAGGAATCTGGAATCGACTTGGGAGGGGCTTATCCGGTCCAGATCCCCTACTTTATGCTCGAGATCATCGAAGAGATCACCGCACAAGCTCGGGCTAGCAAGTATGTCGATCAAGCTTCTGGGGTCTCCGCTAGATTTTCTCTCGCGAACTTTCGCACGATGGTGGCTTCGGCAAGGCATCGCGCGGTAGTGCTCGGCGAACCCCTGGCCGTACCTCGAATCAGCGACCTCGGCCACCTGGCAACCTCCTCGCTCGGTAAACTTGAACTCGATTTGATGGGATCCCACCAAATGTCTGAGCGCAAGGTGCTCGAAGCGATCATTGCTGGGGCGATCAAGGTGGTTTTTGAAAAGTACGTCCAGGAATACGGATTGTCGCAGATCGCCGAGATCTTCAACAAGGGAGTGCGAATCGAAGTCGGCGATCTACTTCCGAGCGAAGCCTACGCGGAGCGACTCAAGCATGTGCCTCCGGTTTGGAATACCGCCTTCGAGGTCAACGCCTCCGAGCACCCTGCGATCCGAGCCTCATGCGTCGAATTCGTGCTCTCGGGTCTGTATGCATTGGACAAGATCAGCCGTGCAAGTAAGCACGGCAAGGTTCAGTTCGAGACCTGATCTGCTTAGACTTCCAAAAGTCCAATTAGAACGGTTCGTTCTCGTCCCAGTTGTCCAGCATCTCGTCGACATCCGGTTCGATGTCCTGGTCGAACTCGTCCCCGGAGCCTTCGCAGGCCAACGACACTCTCTTGGTAGCCGCTTGAAAGTCGTGGTAGGCCAGAATGCCGCTGAGGTCCGCTCGAGGTAGCTTTGACTCTTGGAACGCGATGAAAAAGCTTTGGATCGTACATCCGCGAATCCGAAGCTCCTCGGCCAACCGATGCAAATCGTGTGGCTGACAAGAATACCGCGATTCCAGACTAGACCACCAGTTTCTGGCCTCCTTGGATGCTTTTTCCGAGGCCAAGGGGCCGGAGCAAAGCTGCCGAAACGAATCCCAAATATACGGGTCGGCCCATTCCAGGGTATCCGCGGTTCGCTCGCGGATTTCAAACGGGCTGGCTTTTGCTAATTCGATTCCTCGTTGATTGGCTGTCTTGGTCACTGTTTCGAGATATCTGGCTCGCAAGAGCTTGTCAATCCGACGTGGCTGCTGAACCTTGACCCGCGATCGCTTTGGAGGAGCATCGCTGAGCACGCAGTCCTCGCTGATCACAACCTTGGTAA
Source organism: Pirellula sp. (assembly GCA_046090945.1). Lineage (GTDB taxonomy): Bacteria > Planctomycetota > Planctomycetia > Pirellulales > Pirellulaceae > JBKCUI01. The sequence goes on along the minus strand of JBJTAQ010000502.1, from coordinate 9,783 downwards.
CCCCATCGTCGGCCAAGTTTGGCCAAAGATACTCGACCCCCTCGAGACTATCGGCGATCAGGCGATTGAGGGCACGGGCCCCAGTCCCCAAATCAAAAGCCTTTTGGGCGATGGCTCGGAGAGCTTGCGCCGTGAACTGCAGATCGATTCCATGGATAGCTGCCAACTCCTGGCGTCTGGACAATTCTGAATTGCTTTCGGGATCTTGGATGATCTCGAGCAGATCTTCAACTGTCAGCGGATCGAGCGTAGCGATGTGGGCGAATCGCCCTAGGAATTCCGGGATCATTCCGTACTGGATCAAATCCTCGGTATCGAGTTGCCCAAGTAGTTGGTCCGGCGCTGGAGCTCCCGCTTGGATATCTCTGCGAACTTGATCTCCAAGGGATTGATTCTCTGCGACTCTGCTCTCAAATCCGATCGATTTGCGATCGAGCCTGAGCCGTTTCTGGATAATCCCAGGCAACTTGCTAAAGGCTCCTGCGCAGATGAATAGAATCCGACTCGTGTCGATTGCAGGAATTGCTTTTCCGTCGACGGAATCGCAGATTCGCCCCTCCAAGAGAGTCAGCAATGCGTTCTGTACACCCTCTCCGCTGACATCCCGACCACCTGCGTCCTCGCAGCGAATCTTGTCGATCTCGTCAATAAAAACAATCCCCTTCTCGGCCAACTGAACATTCCCCTTGGCCTGATCCAAAAGAGACTTGATAACGTCATCGACCGGTCGACCACGATATCCCGATTCGACCAGCGCCGCTGCGCAAGCATGGCTTACGGGAACTTGAAGGTACTGACCCAACAGATCAACCATGTACGTCTTGCCCGAACCAGTAGGTCCGATGAGCATAATATGCTGCTTGCTGGTCCGCTTCCGCTTGTTGATGTCTCGGTTGGATTGACCAATGTAGTGGTTGTAAATCGCCGTCGCAAGTTTTCGCTTGGCTCGATGCTGTCCCTTGACGGATTGATCCAGGTGTCCAATCAACTCCGTTGGCGTCGGAAGTTTCTCCGGCCTTGTTCCGCTTGAAGACGTTTGCGAGTTGCGAGCATGATGTTCAGCCATCGATCGATCCCTCCCGAGGTTGTGTGTGTAGAGGTTGCAAGAGGAGCAATGGGACTTGCAAGTAAAACTCCCGCTCCGTGGGTTCGTGAACCATAGACTTGCAAATACTTTTTAGCAAACTATCCGACTCGATCGTTGAACACTTCTGAAGCCAACTCAAGTACAGTTAAGCTCTATGGAAAAGTTGAAATATTTCCGATCCGATTGGACACCTGGCCAGAAACCCCCGAAACTTGACGCAATCCTCAGAATCTTCCAGTTTTTTTCCGATCCGTTAGGATGTTTCCGTCCGATGCAAGGCGGATCGGCATTCGCTTTTCTTTAGTGAGAATCGCAAGCCTCAAGAGGCCAACAACTTAGCTCACCACTCTGATAACCCTCGAAACCTCAAATGGCCTATCCACACAACCGCGAAAGCACTGATAAACTCCCCGTCCCCAAGGTAGCCCAGTGGCTCGTCCCCGTGAAACGCTTCCTGCACATCGAGGCCACCAGCGGAGTGGTTCTCATGCTCTGCACCCTGATCGCTTTATGGATTGCCAATTCACCCTGGGATGGGGCCTTTGAAAAATTCTGGCATACCCATGTCTCTTTCGAATTCGGCAAACTAAAAATCGATGGCGACCTTGGACACCTGATCGTCAACGATGTCTTGATGACCATCTTCTTCTTTGTCGTTGGACTGGAGGTCAAACGAGAGGTCGTAGCCGGGGAACTGAAGGATCCCCGCAAGGCGCTTTTGCCGATCGTTGGAGCCATCGGAGGGGTGGTCACTCCTGCCTTGATCTACTTCGTTCTTCAATACGGACAAGAAGGACAGCGAGGGTGGGCAATCCCGATGGCCACCGACATCGCATTCGTCGTCGGGATTCTTGCACTGCTCGGAAGCCGAATTCCATTTGGCCTAAAAATCTTTCTGCTGACGCTGGCCATCGTCGACGATATCCTGGCCGTGTTGGTCATCGCCACCGTTTTTACCGAGTCGATCGCTTGGGGATACCTGCTGTTGGCCCTCGTCGGTTTCGCCATTTGCGCACTGCTGAATCGGATCGGCGTTCGCGAAGTTCCCATCTATGTCCTTGTCGGAATTGTTATTTGGATTGGATTCTACAAAGCGGGCATCCATCCGACGATCGCTGGTGTTGCCCTTGGACTGATGACCCCCTCGAATGCTTGGATCGGTCGAAGGACCTTCCTGGAAGTCATGGCGGACTTCTGGGATCGGATCCGTCAAGATCAAGACCATGAACAAGAACATCATGAGCACCATGAGCAGGTCCCAGTGAACCTCGAACAACTCCAGTTTCTCGCCCGCGAGAGCCACTCCCCCTTGCACCGACTCGAAATGGGACTCCACCCCTGGGTCGCTTATGCAATCATGCCGATATTCGCTTTAGCTAATGCTGGCGTCGAATTAGATCCGGAGGCCCTTGCAAACGGGGTATCGATCGCCGTTGCCACGGGACTTGCGTTGGGCAAGCCGCTGGGGATTTTCCTGTTCTGTTTTTTGGCGGTTCGACTAGGTTGGACTCGACTCCCCGGGGGAGTCAACTGGCCTGTATTTCTCGGAGGAGCGTGCCTGGGCGGAGTCGGATTTACGATGGCCTTGTTCTTGAATGCACTGGCTTTTCCGATCGATGATTTTCCTGTTTTAGAGGGGGCCGGTAAGATCGGGACTCTGGTCGGATCCGCGATCAGTGCCATCCTCGGTACTTTAGTTCTGATTGCTTTCACGCGAAGTTCTTCAACCCCGCCGGGTCATTAGGATTGCTTAGCTTCGGCAGTTGGACGATGATACAGGGTACTGAGTCTCCGCCCACCTTCTCCGAGCCACATCCATGACTGAACAAGAGTTCCTGCATCACCATCAGCTGGTCCGAAATCCTTTTGTCGACGAAGACGCCCAGACCGACACTGTTTTCCGAGATTTCTGCATTTCGGGTACCTTTCACCCATCATGGAGCAAGGTCGTTGGGGACTCCAAGCAGCCAGCCACGGCGATCGTTTTTGGGGCCAAAGGTTCGGGCAAGACTGCCATGCGATTGCAGTTGATCAATCAGATTGCCAAGCATAACAGCGACCATCCTGATCAGAGGGTCTTCTTGGTTTGCTACGACGATTTCAATGCTTACCTCGGTCCGCTCGAAGAGCATCTTTCGCGTCGGGCTCGTGGCAATCCGGACCGAATCCTAGGGGCACTGAGACTCTGGGATCACATGGATGCGATGATTTCCGAGGCGGTCACACAACTTGTTGATCGCATTCTCCAGCCTCAGCATGCTGCAAGTCAAACCACCGCTTTGGGAGGACTGACCGACTCACCGCTGCAACTCGATCGCCTCGATCGCGGGCAGCGCCGGGACCTGATGCTCCTGACGGCGATATACGATCACTCCAAGGCCAGCAACGTTCGCGATCGCTTTGGGGCCTTGCAAAGCAAGCTTCGGTTCCGATCGATTGCCACTTGGTATCCGCTGGTCTCGGGGGTCCTACTGAGTCTGCTCGCCGCATGGATTCTTTTCTATTTAGTCCGATCGGAAACCCTGGCCCTGCTGACGGCTCTTTATTGGGTGCCTGTGGCGGCTCTGGCTGCTTGGGGCTGGTACATATTTCGCTGGTACGGGCGTCATCGACTGGCCTCAAAAGTCCGGAAGAATGTCCGAGTGCTCGAACGCGAAACGAGCCAGCTGCGACCGATGCTCTTGGAGTTCAATCCCAAGGAGATCGACGAGCAACCGACTCCGACCTCCCAGCGATCAGACGATCGTTACGCCATGCTTGAGAAACTCCAATTGATCCTTAGGACTCTCGGATACCCGGGACTGATTGTCATCATCGATCGGGTCGACGAGCCGGACTTGGTCAATGGACAGGCCGAACGGATGAAGCAATTGGTTTGGCCTCTGATGGATAACAAGTTGCTCAAGCACGAGAATTTTGGAATCAAGATGCTCTTGCCCAGCGAACTTCAGCCGTACGTCGACCGCGAGACTCGTGAGTTTCACGAGCGGGCTCGGCTCGACAAACAGAATGTGGTCGCCTCGTTCGATTGGACCGGAGAGGCACTATACGATCTGCTGGCGGCCCGTATGAAGGCATGTGCGATGCCCGCTTCGATTCCTTCTCCCAAAAGTTTTTTCGGTTCGGACGTCTCCGAAGCTCGGCTCATTGCAGCCCTTCAGTCGTTGAAAACTCCTCGCAATGCCTTTCGGTATCTGTACCAATTGATCGCTGAGCATTGCAAACGGTTTCGAAGCGAGTCGCCGAACTTCCAGATCTCCAGCGAGCTTTTTGAAAGCAGTCTAGCCCTGTTCCAATCCGAGGACCGTCGCAAGTCCTAGTGCATCGATGAGTGATTCGCAACCTGCAGCACCGAGCCCATCGAACGACGCATCGACGGAATCATCGACCGAGTCGCTCGCATCGGTGCCGCTAATTGGCGTGGCCGTCAATGCTTCGCTGGCCTGTGTGAAAATCCTCGCAGGGGTCTTTGGAAATTCCTACGCATTGATTGCCGACGGAATCGAATCGACGGCCGACATCGTATCGAGCTTGGTCGTCTGGGGTGGTTTACGAGTAGCTGGTACACCCGCCAACGAACGGCATCCCTATGGGTATGGAAAAGCCGAAGCTCTCGCGGGGGTGGTTGCATCCCTGGGGATTCTGGCTGCGGCCGCGATGATCGCCTTCCAAGCGATCCGCGAGATACTCACGCCGCATCATCTGCCCCACTGGTCAACCCTCGTGATCTTGGTCGTGGTCGTGGGGGTCAAAGAGAGCCTAGCCAGATGGACCAGCCGGGTTGGTCAGCAGGCCGATAGTGTCGCCCTCCAAGCCGACGCTTGGCATCATCGGGCAGACGCGATCTCGAGCATCGCTGCGTTCATCGGCATCTCGATCGCATTGATCGGAGGTCGCGGCTACGAGCCAGCCGACGACTGGGCCGCTCTGGTGGCTTGTACCGTGATCACTTATAGCGGATTGCGTCTATTGTACATCACAGCCCGCGATATCCTCGATGCGGCTCCTCCCAAAGAGGTCCAGGAACAAGTCCGATGGATCGCTCGCGAGATTCCTGGTGTGATGGCTGTGGAGAAGTGTCGGATTCGAAAAAGTGGCACGTCGCTTTTCGTCGAGATCCATATCGAGGTCGATGGCCAAGCCACCGTGGATCAAGGTCATCGCATCGGAGGTGCGGTTCGAAGTGCATTGCGCAAAGCCGGACTCAAGATCGCCGATGCCTTCGTTCACATCGAGCCGCATGTCGCTGGCTGAATCTTATTCCTGGTCCGGTTGCATCAGACGCTTGGCATCTTTCTCCTGACCATACAGCACCAACACATCCCCTGCGTGGATGGTATCGCTCGGTCCTGGGATACCCGGCAAAAGATTGTCCTCGCGGCGAATCGCAAGCACCACGACACCGACATCCCAAGGCCTGGATTCGCGAAGCATTTTTCCAACCAACGGATTTTCAGCTTCGATCAAGTACTCCGAAACGACATATCCGTGCTCGACTCGCAAAAGCAGTTCGTAGTCCAGGGCCCTTACCAATCCGGCCTGGGTCAACGTGTAGGCGATCAATCGATCCAGTCCCTTGCGAACCAGGTCCAGTCGGCTGATCGCACTGATCCCAAACGCGATGATGACGGCAACAAAGATGAACATCAAGGACTCGAATGCGTTGCTGGCTTGGACAAACGTCGCGACCATGGTTGCAAGAGCCGAGGTCAGGCCGATGTTTCCGACGAGGATCAAGTCCCGGATGATTCGGCGCCGAACCGGATGATTCACCACCAACTCGGCCTCCTTGGTGGTAAAGCCGACTCCAAAGAAAGCCGAATAGCTCTGGAAACTGGCCGTGTCGAAGCTCAGGCCGGTCATCATCAGAGCCGTCGTGGCCACTTTGATCGCCAGCAGGGAGAACAATGCGATGACGATCAGTGTTACGATGGCGGTCATTTTTCCAGTCGATTCAAGGAAGGGACCAGCGAGGAACTCGGACTCTGTGGCAAAAGATAGGGATTTCGACCGAGACTCGACAAGTCCGATTGTGTATGATTTCCCATAGGACATCCCGTAGGATTGACCGCCTGTGGAGTCGCAACGGGATCGTCGATCAGGATGTTTTTTTCAATTGGTTGTCCATTCAAGAGCCTATGTTGCGTTGGTTGATCGTTTTACTGCTTTCGATGACGGTGGCCTTGGGTCCAAGTTTTTGCTGCTGTAGTCTCAGGGCTGCAGCGATGTATTTTGGTCCGTCGGATCGATCGTCGCTGATGACAGAGCAGTCTTCCGACGACTGCTGCACAATCGATGCTCAAGGCGTGCCGGCCTGCTGCAAAAAACCCAAGCGATCCGACTCGGGTGGACCGGAAAAACTGTCTAAGTCGACCAAGGACTGCTGTGGCAAATCCAACGCTTGCAGGTGTTTACCCACGGTTCAGAGTGTTATCCTACCGTCCGATGCGTTGAGCAAGTTCGAGCTGGTTTTGTACCAGATGACGCTCGTCAATCGGTTTAACTCCTCGCTTGCTCGGTATCCCGGGAAGATCGGGGCTTGGGACCGAGCGACCATCGCCGCTTGTCCACTTGGATCGTGCGCGAGGGCTGCGTTCCAAAGATGGAATTGCTGAAACAGATGCGATCATTCTTTAAACCGATCTCTGTTTCCTTAAGATAAGATTCCATTTTTGAAAAAGGTATTTCACCATGAAAAGTCTCTATTTAGGTATCGCTGGTTTGATGCTCGTCGGTGGCTTGGCCTTCGTGTTTGCAGGAACAAGCACAGGTCCTGTGGCCTCGACGACTGACTGCGGATGTCCTTCGTGCTGCTTGCAAAACGGATGTTGTTCGGACGGCAGTTGCTGCTGCGAAACCGGCGTTTGCAAGTGTGACGGTTGCGATTGTGCTTGCTGCGCGTCGGGCAAGTTCCAGGCGGGCAAGTCCTGCCAGTCCGGCGGCGCTTGCTGTTCGACGGACAAGGTTCCATCGAGCGAGGACAAATCGTGCGAGGGCAAATCGTGCGAATCTGGCGGCGCTTGCTGCAAGAGCGACAGCTAGAACGGCGTCAGCCCAGTGCAGGGCGAGTTGGATTGAATCTGGACAAAGCCGGGTTGCCGAGCGCAACCCGGCTTTTTTCATGCCAGGCGATCTGAAAGAAAAAGCCAGGAATTTCCCAAAAGCTAGTTGGTTTACTTCCCCCTCCAGCGCTAGTACTTTTAGAATGTCCTCTGGGTTTGTTGATTGCGAATCTTTGTCCGACGATCGTTCGGACCGCAATCATGCCGAGCAGATCGCTACAAGAAAAAAGAGCAACAAGCAGGAGAAGCAACATGGCCCAAAAAAAGGCAGGAGTCAAGAAGGGTTCAGCAAGTGGGACTAAAAAGAAAGTTTCTCCTGCAGGCAAGGGGATAAAGAAAGCTCCAAAGAAGGCGGCAAAGACCCAAAGAAAAGGCAAGAAATTTGCAAGTAATCAAGTCGTAGGAGTTATTGTTGATAGTTTCTTAAAGGAACCGAATACCACTAACGAGTACAGAGTGAACCTAAGATGTTTTACGTCTACACCTGGAATCCCGATTTCCCCAAAGGACTTCGATTACGCCCCAGGTGAGCTTTCGGTCCGCACCTCAACCGAGGTTACCTCTTATCCATATAGCGTTAAAGAACATCCTGCGGTTACACCCGGGTCCAACTATATGATCATCGAGGTGGATTTTAACACCGTCATTCGAAAAACCAAAAACAGAAGGAATCTGCTTGGGGAAGAATTAATTGTTCCGGTGATCACAACGAAATCCAAAAAGCAGTGAGTGAGAGTTTTATGGTTCCGTTGTATGGCCAGATCGCCTTATTACGGCAATAACTCCAATCCCTTGATAGTAGCTGGACCAGCACCTGTATCTTTCAATCTCTGCACGCAGCGATTCTTTTCTTCGACCAAGGCCGGAAGATTTTCATTTTGACTTTCGGCTTTCGCGATTGCGAGCTTTGCGGCTGCGATGCAACATTCCATTTCGGCGATCGAGCGAGGAGCACGAATCGGCTGAAATCCTGGCTCGGGGTCGTTTTGGATTGCTTGAAATAACCTGATTGCTTCGTCGAGCGACGCAGCAGCCTTGTTCAAGTCCGTCCCGGCCAGTCCCCTTGCGCGATCGGACTCTATGAATAGCCAAGCGTGAAGCACATAAGGGTTCATCCTATTGCGATCGAAAAACTCTCGTGCCTTGGCGTAGAATCCGTTGGCACTCTCAAAGTCTTTTTGCAACAAAGCGATTCTGTGAAGCCTTCGGTAATTGGCCCCCGATTGGATAAGACCATCTAGTTCTGCATTGAGAACCCTCGGAGCCAAACCGCACGCACCTAGTGCAACGCTTGCGATCTGTCGGGCCTGGTCTAGCCTTCCCGATAGTGTTTGGTAGTCGGCAAGGTCTCCACTCATCAAAAGGAAATTGCCGAGGATGCCGGAATTGAGTTCCGTTTCGCTGATCATTTCCCCCTGAGTGGTTTCGGCAGTCGGTGTGGAAAGATATTCTTCGACGAATGGCAAAAGGATATCTCGACCTTTTTGGGTCTCGGCTGCCGCCTGCTCCCAATTCTCCGAAGCATCGAAAAGCGCACTTTGACGCCTGTAGAGTCCCGCGTGAGTCGCCGAAAACTCCAAGTTGCGATCGTTAGACTCGCCGACTATTTCTTTGGCATAGGCGAAGGCATCGCGTAGGATCGAATTCGCCTCGGTTGTTTTGCCCTGCCTGACGTACTGGCCGACTTGATAATAGGCTTTGTCGCAAAAGACTTTTTTCCAATTGAGTTGGAAGGTTTCATCATTTGTAGCCTTGGTCTCTTGGAGCAGTTGGTCGATTCGGTCCCAAATTTTGTTAGCCTTTTCGATAGACTCCTGGGTTTGCTGATCCTGCTGAAGCTTGGCGAGTCGAGTAAGCAATCGAATTAAATCGATTTTGAGTTCGGTGTCATCTGGATTCTCTTGGATGTATTTTTCCACGGCGTCAGCATTCCTTTCAAGGAGCATGAAACGCACCGTCTCTCCCCCAGGTACCTGCGATAGGCTGTTGTCGAACAGATACCCGATCAGATCGTCAAGTATTGAAGCGATGAAATCGCGACTACGCTCAGTCTTCTCTCGTTCACCCTGGATGATCTTGTTCTGGTTTGCCAACTCCGAGTTTCGCATCGCAATTGTGTTTTTCTGGCCAGTTATGACTAGATTTGCCCAAGTCAGTCCCAGGACTGCAAGACTCAGCGCTAGTAGGCTAGCGATCACGCCCCGAGCATGCTTGCGCAAGAATCGCTCGGTTTTGCGGAGGAAATTCTCCGGTAGTGCAACCACCGGTTCGCCGGCGATGTAATTCTCAAGGTCGGCGGCCATCTGTCCTGATTTTTGGTAGCGATCCTCGGGCTTCGACGCCATCGCCTTAAGGCAGATTGCTTCGAGTTCACGGGGTATCCCCAGCAATGGTCTTGCCTGACTAGGAGTTGGAAAGCGATTTTTTTGGATGTCCGGCAAACTTGCTCGGGTTCCTTTGTGAGGAGCAACACCCGTTAGGATCCAATAAAGCGTAGCCCCTAGCCCATACACATCGGTCCGATGATCCAGGCGATCGTTCTCGGCCCGGGCCTGCTCTGGACTCATGTACATGACCGACCCCTTGATCGTCCCAATAGAGTTTTTCTCCATCGAGCCACTTCCCTGGGACAAT
>JBJTAQ010000501.1:0-4386 GCA_046090945.1 Pirellula sp. | reverse complement strand
ACTTCAACCAGACCAAAGTCTGCTAGGGCAAAAGCCAACGAGCGTTTTTCTAATGAGTCTTTGTCGGCGTTTTTATATCTTTCCTCTAGATCCATACGAATGAGTTTTGGCTGCTTCATACTCTTTAGTTTGTCGATATTTACAGGAACCGCTGTTCCTAGTGTTTTCTGGAGCGAGTCAAGGGCGACGGTTATCTTATCCCTCTGGCTTTGCAAGTTCTGTTGCTGGAATACGTAGCCTATGACGCCCCCTGTCGCTAACAGTCCTACGAGTGCCGCTGTCCAATTCCTCAAATGGACTCGGCCCGCTTGTTGCATGACCGCTTGTTCGGCTATCGTCCAACGTTTGGGATGAACCCATCTACGGATTTGCAACCATTCGAGCAGAGTCGGCAGTTGCCTGTTCTCTTGGTTGGTTCCCCAAGTTGCGGCGCGCTCAGCAAGCTTGAGTTCCGCACGCCCCTTTTTTGTCTCTCGCTGCTTTCGATTTAGCCATTCTCGTAGCGATGGCACGAGGTAGTCGTGGGTCAATTGATAAGATCTCGATGGCTGGCCCGATTGCTGAGCATCGTCGGCAGGTGTGATCAATCGCAGGTTCTTGTCAAGCAAACTTACCAGTTCGTCAAACTCTCGTGGTCGATCTTGGTACCCAACCACCTTTTGCAATTCAGACAGGTCACGGCGATGACCTTTGATATTCGTCCCCACGGCAGGTAGTAACGCCCCAAGCAGTGATCGAACTCCTTCTTGGTGCTGACGAAACTGGATCGGTGCATGGGCATGGCCGAAAGTCTCCTCCAGGAATGTAACACCGACCCCTGCAATACCACCAAGATCGCTCAGTGTTTTAGGTGTCCAAGGCTTGGATTTCATCATCTCGGCAAATAACGCCAACCGCACCGAGATGACTTTCTCCTCTTGGCTGAGCCCCTCGACGGCTTGCTGCAGGAACTGCTTTTGGTCCTGAGTCCATACCGACCGATCCTTGGGTAGTTTGTCGTAAGCGATCCCGAAGAGCGCAAGAACCTTTTTCGCATGATCTAAATCGAAAAGATCTACCATCGCACTGTTTTCGCGTTCCACGATCGGGATATCGAGTTCTCTAAGGAATCGACTGACCGACAACCAGAAATCATCTCGCACCATGACAAGGGCTTGGATCGTCGAACCGTCGCATTGACGAAGGGCATTGGTCAATTCCGTATCCGCATAACTCTTGTGCGCATAGAGCCACTGCTCGAACTGATCGATCACCAACAGTAGCTTCCCGCCGCGTGGTACAAGTTTTCGTCTTCGAATGCTGCTCAAGGCCTCGGCGAGATTGGTTCCGGATGCTTCGGGTATCCGCTTTTGGATCTCTCGCAGCAATTTGCTGGTTGTGTCATCAGAGGTAGCTTCGATGTATATGGCTTCAATTTTGTTCGAAAATCGGGGGAGCAGACCTGCCTTCATCAAGCTCGATTTTCCGCAACCCGAGGGCCCGTAGACGAGTCCGACGCGAAAGGACTCATCGGCCTGAGTGCCTTCGATGCGGTTTTTCCAAAACCGCAAACTTTCTGGTAAGCCTGTACGATCGAATGGCCCCGGGAGCAATTCAAGAAAAAAATCGGTATCCTTTTCGTCGAATGAACGAAGTCCTTTTGGGATCACTGGCACGGGGCCTGAGAGGATATCGGAGTCAAATGGACCTGCCGAGGGCAAGTGGCTGGGTGTGTGTCTTGAATCCACCGCTTCGGCACTATCGATGCGGTTGCCGACTGACGCGGCTTGATTTCCCAAGTTAGAAGACGCTGGTCTAGGCTTGGTCGAGTCGACTTCTATATGGCTCGATATCAGATATCGAACTTCGTCGGCAAAGTCTTTTGCGATGGCGAATCGATCCGAGGGACGTCGAGCAAGTGCCTTGAGGCAAACGCGTTCGAGTTCTTTCGATATGGTCGCATCGAAGGTGCGAGGGGTTCGGATTTCGGTTGTTTGAACCATACGAAGAAGGATTTGAGCGGTCTTGGCATTAAACGGACGACGACCCGATACGAGCTCGTAAAGAACGACTCCCAAACTGTAGATATCGCTTTGATTGGACATCAAGTGCCCTTCCCCACGGGCTTGTTCGGGGCTCATATAAGCTGGCGTACCAGCAATTTCACCCGCCTCCATTTGATCCGTTTCGCGCAATGCGACACCAAAGTCAGCCAAATAGGCGCGATCAGCTTTATCGAGAAGAATATTCGCAGGTTTAATATCGCGGTGAATCAAGCCTTTGGAGTGCGCATAATGGAGAGCATCTGCGATCGACGCGATGATTTCCAAGGAAAGTTTCCGGCTTGGACGATTCTGCTCGATGCGCGTGGCAAGATCCATACCATCGATGAGTTTTGAGACGATGAAAATATCGCCACGGTCAGTGGTGCCAATGTCGAAGACCGGGACGATATTGGGATGATCCAATTCGGCTAGCATTTGGGCTTCGGCGAGGAACATTTTCACAGCATCGGGCCCGACCCGCGAACCGAATGTCAACTTGATGGCGACCTCCCTTCGAAGTTGATCATCGAGTCCAAGGTAGACTTCACCGAAGCCGCCTCGCCCCAAGAGTTTCTTGATCGAGTAACGCCCAACTTTCTCGGGTGGTTTTTGATCGGTTAAATCGATCGAACTTAAGGGGAGAGTTTTGGAAGGTATGCGAACCGATGCATTTGAAACCAAGCTGGGGTCGCCAACCCCTTGGATTGTTTTGATTTCGTCTTCTTGATTCATAAGTCGTCGTGAAAAAAAACACCCCAATGCCGGTTTGTGAGACTCTTAATATATAGGGTCTCTATGGCCACTGGGAAATTTCACCTAGGTGCTCGACGAAAACTTCGGTGGGATTTAGTCAAATTGCTCGATTTTGCCGAATCTATCTGCTCGGCAACTTACGAATTTCGACGTCGTTGCGGGCCGCTCGACTCTTGCGATGCATAAACGAGTTGCATCGCTGTATTGACCGAGAAGATATTGATGTAGATAACGAATCCGAAAACGAGCAGGGGCACAACGACAGCGAAAATCCATTCCGCAAAATATGGCAAACTCAATTGCATCATCAATGCGGACAAAAGATTTGTGACGATCGCCAAGACGATCGGCAAGGCAACCAGCCAGAGTCCACTCGTCAACAAGCGTTTCCATTGCTTTTGGGCGATCAACAACATCCGTTCAAACGCATCGTACACAAGATCATATTTGACATCCGATGCAAGCTTTCGAGTTGCTACCATCAAAGTGATGCAGTACACCAGAATTAAAATGGAACCAGAAGGTGTTAGTACAGCCGTTACGACCAGACCCAAAATTAAAGACATGACGAGCCATACGGTATTCCCAACAAGTGAACTCAAGGCCCGATATACAGGCGCCATGAAACCATCTTTCTCCGAATCTCGAATTTCTTGTTCGCGTATCGGATCCACATTTCGTCCGAAATCTCTTTGAATGGGTTTGTTAGTGATGTTAGACGATCCCGAGGGCACGAGGCTAATAACTTGTAGGCCAGCCATACCCAGCGTGCCGAAGGTCGCATAGGTGAGGATTCCGGCGATTATAAACGGAGCAATCGCCATTGCCGCGGCAATGTAGAATGCCCCCAACAACATCAGTAGATGCCAGAGCGAATCCCATCCATACCGCATGAAACTGATGAACTTTCCTAGGCTTGCCGGCTCTCGCTTGAGGATGGATTCGACATATAAAATGTACCCTAAAATGAATACCGGGATCAGGATCATGGTAACGATCCCCGTGACACTCAGGGCACAGGCAATCATCAGGACTATCGTGCCAAAGGAGTGTCGAATAGGACAGGCCAAAAACTCCCAGAATGAAGAGAAGCCGCATGAAATGGTATCCTTCATCGCTGCCCCGAAAGTCGCGCGGAGTCGCTCTCTTCCTGACCTGAACGCCTTGCGGGCAATATCCACTCCTTGGACTAAAACCTCTCGCGCTTTCTCAGATGTTTCGTCAGTTGGTAGATAGGGGGTTTCTCGCGAGGACCCTTTGGGGATAGGCTTGGATCCATTCGTCGGAGACGGGCGCTGGGTGACAAGCGATTGCGATTCTAGGTTGGCTATTGTCTCGATTCGATGGAGCGAATTACGTATCGGCTGGACCAGTTCCGGAGGGCCGCTTTCATCTCCGTAGGCTGTGAAAATGACAAGGCCAATCTTCGCAATCAAGCCGTTGCGCTTTTCGGATGATAACACATACGGGGTCTTGGTTGAGGCTTCGCCACCGTTCGTTTCCATTTTGTCCAGTCCGACGTCTCGCATTGACTTCAGTTCTGCAAGCACGGCATTTAGCTCCAAAACCAGCTGTGGCACGCTTTCAAGGTGGCGTTTGTTTTGGATGC
>JBJTAQ010000500.1:0-1335 GCA_046090945.1 Pirellula sp. | reverse complement strand
GGCGAAACGAGTACACGGTTGTTCGGCGAAGATCGACCCTGCGAGAATTTGCTTTTGTGAAACCGCCGCGGAAAGAATCTGGCAAGCGTTTTCGCAAGCTTCAAGAAAGTCGATGGCCATGATCTCCTCCGAGGATTGGACTCTGAAGGTTCTTAGAGAATCGCCTCGATCGGAGATCCTTTGCTGATCGCAAGGGGCCGGCCAAGACGGTCGCGAATTTCAGTACTGGGGGCGAACCCCAGGCAATGGAAGATCGTAGCGCTCAGATCCTGGGGCTCGACGCGCCCATCGAGAGGATACGCCCCTTGGCGATCTGACGCCCCGTAAACCGTACCACCTTGGATACCTCCCCCAGCCAGGGCTCCACTGAAGACGTGTCCCCAGTGGTCCCGTCCACCGCTTGGGTTGTGTTGTGGCGAACGACCGAATTCACCGACCCAAAGGACGAGGGTATCGTCAAGCATTCCTCGCTGGAGCAGGTCCTCGAGCAGTGCCGAATACGCTTGATCCATCGGCGGCATTAATACTGTCTTGAGCCGCTCGGCATTCTTGGCATGGGTATCCCAAGCAGGTGCATTGTCTGGGTCGTCCTTCCATCGCGTCCAGTTGACTTGGACCAAAGACACACCTGATTCAACCAAGCGTCGCGCCAGTAGAACGCTTTGTCCGAAGCGGTTTCGACCATAGCGATCGCGGATCGCCTCAGATTCTTGCTCAATAGAAAAAGCGTTTTGCGTCTCCTTAGTGCGGATCAAATCGATCGCTTTGTCTTGCCAATTCGACCAGCGTTCAAGCGTCGAGTTGGCGTGGATCTTGTCCAGCGAACGATTCAATTGAGCGAGAAAACTGCGACGCTGGGCAAAACGCTCGGATGTCAGTTCCGCTGGGAGGGCTATGTCCGGGATCCGAAACTCGGGTGCATTTGGATCACAAGTAACCAACCATGGGTCTGCATGACTTCCTAGCCATCCGGCATCTTGGCCCGGCCAGAGCAATCGACCAGTATTCCATATTTCCTCAGGCAGTCGGATAGAACCAGGTAGCGCGCCCGCATCCCCTTTCAAATGGCGTACTACAGCGGCCATACAAGGCCAATCGTTGGGAGGACCGGGAAGCGAGTTCTCCGCGTTCCTCGGGGAATGTGGCTGACCGGTAAGCATCCAATATCCACTGGCCGAGTGGGCGTTGTCATCGGTTGCCAAGGCCCTCAGCACGGCGATATGATTCGTCAGCTTGGCCGTCAAAGGCATCAGTTCGCCGATGTGCAATCCCGGCGTCGCTGTCGCGATCGGCTTGAATTCCCCCCATACCTCGGCAGGTGACTCAGGCTTGGGA
>JBJTAQ010000499.1:0-1903 GCA_046090945.1 Pirellula sp. | reverse complement strand
CGTCGAGTGACGATCGCCTTGAGTATCAATGCTTCGAACCAATCGCCTGTCGGCCTAAGAGTCCTATGCCAATCCAAACGGAATCTACCTTCAGACCCCTGCTCCAAGTTGGCCTTTGCATACTTTTGGGGTTTTTCGGTTTCAATCTTGCTTTTGCGGGAGGATCGTCGAGCCAGTGGGTGATCGTCGTCAATGGTCAATCGAAGAATTCGCTGACGCTGGCCAACCATTATTGCCAACTCCGAGATATTCCAGCCCGCAACGTTGTTATTCTCAATGGGATACCCGATTCGGATACGATTTCGATCGAGGAATTCCGCAAGCTGATCCTCGGGCCGGTTCTTGAGCAGATTGAAGTTCGTCAATTGGCAAGTCACGTACAGGGTGTCGCTTACTCCTGTGACATTCCGACTGCCATCGATCTGCGAGGAGATCTCAAAGAGGTCAAAGACCTGCCAAAGGAACTCACGCCGACCGGCTCGCTCAACGGGATGACTTATCTTTTTCGTTGGGTTCAGCAAAGCAACCCAGCTTATATAGGCCCCGATTCGAACTGGTATGCAACGCATGATGCTGGAGCGCTTTTTAAGGTTTACCAGGGTACGCCGGAGTGGATCGAGGAGCTTCGTAAGTGGATTGTCGACGAGGGGCAGCATGAGAAGGCTGCCGAGAGGTTTGATCAATTGCGAAGTGAGTCTGCCAACAGCTACCCTTTGGATTTTCTGGCCGCTCAGCAGTGGGCGTTGGCCGGAGAGAATAAAAAGGCGCTGTTGCGACTCAGTGATGCGGTTCGCAAGGGTTGGAAGTACCGGGGCGAGATTCTCAACGATCCTGCATTCGATGCGCTTCGCGAGGACAAAGAGTTTCAGAGGATCGTCTCCCGTTGTCCTAATGAAGACTTCAAGGTCCTGGTCCCCAAGGGGTTTGATGCAAGAAGCTTCTTTGCTCCTAATTGCACGGAATCCACGGACCCAAAGCATGGGATTTCCTATTTGCTCTCGATGGTGTTGAGCCACACAGCCAACGATCGGCTATCGATTGGCGAGGCGATCGAGCACTTAGAGCGGAGTAGTTTGGCCGATTTTACTCGGCCTGCGGGTACCTTTTACTTCAGCAAGACCAGCGATGTCCGAACGACAACCCGCGAGCCGAACTTTCAGATCGCGATCGATGAATTGAAGAGGCTCAAGAAGAAGGTCGAGGTGATCGATTCGGTATTACCCCCTGTGGGGAGCCAGGTCGCGGGGATTACTTTCGGAACGCCGAATTTTGACTGGGAGCGATCTGGGGCAAAATTGATGGCAGGTAGTCTCGCAGACAACCTGACGAGTCTCGGTGGGGTGATGACGCCCAGCAGTCAAACCAAGGCGACGGAGTTGCTGCGGTTCGGGGCTGCAGCGGCTTGTGGAACTGTGACCGAGCCTTATGCCCTGCAGTTCAAGTTCCCACTTCCTTCGCTGCATGCTTATTATGCCAAAGGCATGACGGCGGCCGAAGCGTTTTATGCAACGGTCCAGAGTCCTTATCAGTTGCTGATTTTAGGGGATCCACTTTGCCAGCCCTATGCGACACCCCCGCGATTCAAAGTCTCCGGTTGCAAGGATCGCCAAAAGGTATCGGGTACGGTCACCGTGGAATTTTCCCCAAGCGAAGAGGATAATTCCAGCGATCCAGTTCAGCTGACGTGGTTGATCGATGGCAAGCCTCAAACACAAACCAATTTTCTCTCGAAACTGAACATTGAGGTATCGGAGCAGGATCGTGGTGCGAATGAGTGGCGGTTTATGACCAAAGGTCCCAAGCCGTCCGAGACGCGATGGGAGACGTCGCTATGGGTGCTCAGTGGATCGGAGGAGTCGCATCTGGAGCTTCAAGCGCCCAAGAGGTGGTCGAGTAAAAAGGA
>JBJTAQ010000498.1:0-3027 GCA_046090945.1 Pirellula sp. | reverse complement strand
CCCTGGTGCCTGATGATCGGCCACAAGGCACCCCACAGTTTTTATTATCCTGAGCCTAAATATCAGAAATCCTTCGACCACGTCCCGGTTGCTTATCCTGATTCCGCATCCAATGAGCAGCTCCAGGATAAGCCTGAGTGGATACGCCAGAGGCGTAGTACATGGCACGGGATCTACGGCCCGTTATTCGATTGGCGCAAGAAATTCCCGGATGAGTCGGCCGAGGGAGTTAAGGATTTTGAGGCGATGATCCGAGCCTATTGGGGGACGATCCTTTCGGTGGACGATAGCGTTGGCGAACTGCTGCGACTGCTCGAACAGCGAGGAGAACTCGATCGAACCATCGTCGTCTTCATGAGCGACAATGGGATCCTCAATGGCGAGCATGGAATGGTGGACAAGCGGACGGCTCATGAGCCGAGCATGCGGATCGTGCAGCTGGTTCGCTATCCAGGCTTGGTGATGCCATCGAAACCGAAAGTGATCGAGGAGCCTGTGCTGACGATCGATATGGCTCCCTCCATCCTGGAAATGTGCGGCTGTGCTCCTTTAGAGAACGTCGATGGCATCTCTTGGAAATCGCTGGTCGAGGGGACCTCCGAACGTTGGCGCAAGAGTTTTTTGTACTATTACAACTACGAGAAACAGTTTCCCTACACGCCCAATGTGCGGTGTGTTCGAACCGGCGAGTGGAAGTACAGTCGTTCCCCTCATGGGGATGATGGACCGGACCGTCATCGAGCGGAGCTCTACCATATCTCGGAGGATCCGCACGAAAGTAGAAACCTCGCCGAAGTGCCCGAGTATGCAGAGGTTTTATCGATGATGAAGCAAGAGCTTACCCGAGCGATGCTCCAGGTAGGACTCGATGAGCGGTCCGACAAGATGCCGATCGACGAGGGGATTAAGGCGGCTCTCCCCGACCAAAAGATTCGCTAGGTCGACTGAGTCCTTTTTCAATAGCAAGGAGAATCGCTCGATGAGTACATTACGTCCCTTGTTTTGGTTGACGGTTTGCTTGTTGCTCGCTTGCCAGAGCAACTTGTATGCATTTCAAAATCCAGCCTCAGCGCGACCCAATGTCTTGATCATCGTCGGGGATGACATGGGGTATGGCGACGTGGGTTTTCATGGCTGCAAAGACATCCCAACTCCGCACATGGATGCGTTGGCGGCAAGCGGAGTTCGCTTCACCAACGGATATGTCAGTGGACCTTATTGCTCACCAACGCGTGCTGCGTTGCTCACAGGTCGCTACCAGCAGCGATTCGGGCATGAGTTCAATCCGTCGGGAAACGCCGAGGGTTTGCCCTTGAGCGAATCGACGCTTGCAGATCGCTTGGGCTCGGCTGGTTACAAGACGGCTTTGGTGGGCAAGTGGCATTTGGGGAACACTCCGGACCGTCGGCCGATGCGTCGCGGCTTTCAGGAGTTCTTTGGATTTTTAGGAGGAGCTCACAGTTACTTCGAATCTGAAGGCATTTTCCGGGGGAATGCGCCTGCCGGGGATATCGACTACACGACCGATCGCTTTGGGAAAGAAGCGGTCGACTTTATCGATACGAATCGTAAAGAGCCTTGGTTTTTGTACCTTGCTTTCAATGCGGTTCATACCCCGATGCATGCGACCGAGGCGCGGTTGGAAAAGTTTTCTGCGATCAAAGATCCACAGCGTCGAAAGTATGCCGCGATGATGTCGGCGATGGACGATGCGATCGGCTCGGTCCGTCAGGCACTCAAGGCCACCGAGCAGGAATCTCGGACACTCATTGCATTCATCAGCGATAATGGCGGTCCGACGATGCAGGGGGTGACGGTCAATGGTTCAGATAACACACCGCTGCGAGGGAGCAAAAGGACAACACTCGAAGGGGGGGTGCGCGTTCCATTCGTGCTCTCGTGGCCCGGGGTGATCAAGCCTGGAGTGTACCACGAGCCAGTCATCCAGATCGATTTGCACGCCACGGCTCTGGCTGCTTGCCAAGTACCACTCAAAGCGGACTGGAAACTCGATGGCGTCGACTTGATGCCCTATGTCACTGGCCAGAAATCCACGCCTCCACATGAAGCTCTCTATTGGCGATTCGGTCCTCAGATGGCGATTCGCAAGGGAGATTGGAAGCTTGTTCAGTACGACAAAACTGCCGATGGGCAGTCTGCCGGCGGTGGACCAAAAGCTCGGGTCACGGCGGCCAAACTCTACGATCTATCGAAAGACATCCACGAGGATAACGATTTATCCGGCCAGATGCCCCAGAAAGTTCGCGAACTCAAGGCCGATTGGGATCTTTGGAATTCGCTCAACATTGCACCACTTTGGGGAGCGGGTCAAGGCCAGCAAGGAGCCGTTAATAAGGGAGGACCAAAGAGAGCCAAAGCCCGACCCAATATCGTCTTGCTGTATGCCGACGACTTGGGGTACGGGGATGTACGATGCAACAATCTGGAGCGTTGCAAGATCGATACTCCCAACATCGATCGACTCGCCAAGCAGGGGATGCGATTCACCGATGCTCACAGCTCCTCGGGATGCTGTTCTCCGTCGAGGTATGCATTGATGACGGGGCGATACCATTGGCGTACGACTTTGCAAAGCGGTATCGTGGGTGTTTGGGGCAAACCTTTGATTGCTGAGAATCGGCTGACGATCGGGAAACTTGTGCAACAAGCTGGTTACCGGACGGCCTGTTTTGGCAAGTGGCATCTCGGGCACGATTGGCCGATTGAAGAAGCTGACAAAAAATATTTCCAAGGGTTTGGTGGCAAGCCTGGTGGAGGCGGGGCTGTCCATTCAGAGTACACTGCAGAGCATGTTCAAGTTTGGCACAAGGTCTTTTCCAAGACGATCGAGGGAGGTCCTATCGATCGCGGGTTTGATGAATACTTTGGTACCGACGTACCGAACTGGCCACCCTATTGTTTTATTGAAGCGGATCGAACCGTTGGGATTCCAAGTCAGTTTTTGCCGGATGAAAAGTTGGTGAAGAACCAAGCGCGCTTGCAAGGGCCGGCGCTTGAAAATTGGCA
>JBJTAQ010000497.1:0-2439 GCA_046090945.1 Pirellula sp. | reverse complement strand
ATCTCAACTCCGCGAGGCAACTGACCGACTCGAGCAATCCGAGTGATATTCATGCACGTGCGGTCGGCAAGATTTGGAAAGATGGCAAACTGACCGAACCGTTTGCTCGAATCCTTGAGAGACTCACTTCTCCTGACAAGCTGAGCAAGGAGTTCTTTGACAGCAAATGCTTGACTTGCCACGCGGGGATCCAAGCTTCGGGAGACAATGCACGGCTAATTGGGCGACCTGAAAGTGAGTTTTCTACCGATTTAAAGTCGACGTTGTCCAAGGATGCGATCGGTTGCGAAGCTTGCCACGGTCGAGGCTCAAATTATGTCAATATCCACACCTCTGCCTGGTGGCTCAAACAATCCGTCTCAAACAAGCTTACGTATGGTTTTTATGATTTAGAGAACAGCGCAATTGCAGCTCAGGTCTGTTTGAGTTGTCACTTGGGGAGCCCTGAGGAATCCAAATTCGTTACCCACGAGATGTATGCAGCGGGCCACCCACCCCTGCCACCTTTTGATCTTGCGAAGTTTCTCGAGTCGACTTGCGAAAAGCACTGGCAGGAATTGGGGGACAAGTCGGCTCAGTGGTCCAAAGCACCGAGCAATAACGATTTGGCGCGTGTTGAATATCTTCAAAATCATTTTCAATCGTCCTCGGATCCAAGCCAATCGAACCCGAGCATCCAGCCGCCATCGTTGCAGATGCTCGATGAGGGCATCCAGAGGCATTTCCGAAAAACCCAGCAAAGCCTCGTCGGACAGTTAACAGCAACTCTCATGAGTCATGATCTGTTGCAGCATACAGCGAATTCGGAAACACAATGGGGTGACTATGCGATTTACGATTGTGTGGGCTGTCACCAAGTTCTTTACAAGAGCATCCGCGGCTCGTTCGGGCAAGCAGGCCGGGTTCCGGGACGTCCTCAAGGTTTGCTGTGGACCAAGCCTGCGGATGCGTCACTCAAGCTCTCCGAAATCACAGGGTTGGATACCCTTCAGACGCAGATTGATGCTCAACTGAATGCTGTTCCATTTGGCTCCAAGACAGGCGTGCAGGCTGCGCTGGCGGACTATGCATCCCGGAGGCAAAGCGCAAGCCTGCAATTGGTCCAACGCTCGAGGGTATCCCTCAACCAGGAAGATGCAGATCAGTGGGTACGTCAGTATTTGAGCGAGCGAAGAAATCTGCTTGGTAATGAGTGGGTTGCCAAACAAGTCTTCTGGACTCTAGAGGCATACTTTGACGACCTTGAGCGTTTCGCCGAAAAATTTCCGCAAACCAAACCAAAGAGCCTTGGACTTCTCGAAAAATTTCGAACGCTCTTTTCCGCCGCTCCACCCATCTCCCGGATTGTTTCCTGCGAACCGATCGTCAACGATGCTAGAGAAAGAATTGACGACGCCGAATTCTTCCTGGAACTCCGAATCTTCATCGATGAATTTCTGGGTAACCAGTTGTAGAGATCCGCGGTTGGAAAAGTTGCCCATTGGTTAAAAGGGCGTTTTGGGTTAGATTAGATAAAGATCTGTACCTGAAGTCCGTAGCATGGAACCTGTGCAAATGACGAACTCCCCGTGGCAAATGCGAATCGATCAACTCCGCGAACGGCTAGTCCCGCTAAGAGGGGGTCTTTGACTACGAAGGCAAGACTCAGAGGATAGAGAATCTCGAAGCCGAAATGGCTTCCCCGTCGTTTTGGGATACGCCGGAGCGAGCTCAATCTGTGGTGCTTGAGCTAAAGAATCTGCGGAAAGTCATCGAACCGCTCAAAGAGGTGGTCGCAGGTTGCTCGGACCTCGAAGAGCTCTCGGAAATGGCCGCCGAGGATCCATCGATCGAGCAAGAGATCAAAACCGAGCTTGAACGTCTCGAACAGACGACCGAGCAACTCGAAATCCGAGCCTTGCTCAGTGGCCCGAACGACGACTGCGGCGCGATCCTCTCGGTCCATGCGCGCGAGGGTGGATTGGATGCGAATGACTGGGCGGAAATGCTCCTGGGGATGTACACTGCTTGGGCACAGCAACACGGATATAGCGTTGAATTGCTCGATCGTTCCGATGACGAAACTGCTGGGATTACACAGGCCACGATTGTTGTTCGGGGCGAGGCGGCTTATGGGTACCTGAAGGGAGAGGAGGGGATCCATCGATTGGTCCGAATCAGTCCCTACAATGCTGAAGGCAAACGTCAGACCAGTTTTGCGGCCGTCGATGTCTCGCCGGAAATCGACGATTCGATCGAGGTGGATATTGCGGAAAAAGATGTCCGAGAGGACGTATTCCGCGCTTCGGGTGCCGGCGGTCAGCATGTCAACAAGACCAGCTCTGCAATACGCTTGACCCATATCCCAACCGGGATCGCAGTCCAGTGTCAAAACGAGCGGAGTCAGCACAAAAACCGCGCGGCAGCTTGGAAGATGCTACGCTCACGTTTGGCTCGCAT
>JBJTAQ010000496.1:0-3833 GCA_046090945.1 Pirellula sp. | reverse complement strand
TCCGCCCAA
This sequence comes from Pirellula sp., assembly GCA_046090945.1. Classification (GTDB taxonomy): domain Bacteria; phylum Planctomycetota; class Planctomycetia; order Pirellulales; family Pirellulaceae; genus JBKCUI01. The sequence continues at coordinate 3,824 of JBJTAQ010000496.1, read as the reverse complement.
GCCTCCGAGGAGATGTTGAGGACGGTATCGGAATCGGGTGAGGAATACGACTGTGGCAAGATCTAGAAGCCCCTTTGGGATTCTTGACCAACCGTACTTGGAAGAGCCGTGCAATCGGGGGTGGTGTTCGACGGTGATCTCGGCGACTCGAAAACCTCTAGCCGATGCGAGCACCGGAACGAATCGGTGCATCTCCCCGTAGAGGTTGATTTCATTCAGAACTTCACGGCGATAGGCTTTGAATCCGCAATTGAAGTCGTGAAGTGGCAGTTTCGAAAAGTACCTGAGGATGCCATTGAATACCAGAGACGGCCAGCGTTTATGCCAAGGATCCAATCGACGCTGTTTCCAACCGCTGACGACATCAAAGCCTTCGTCGAGCTTTTGCAGCATCCGGGGGATTTCTTTGGGGTCGTCTTGCAAATCAGCGTCCATAGTAATGACGATCTGACCTGTGGCTTCCTGAAAACCGGCTGCCAGCGCGGCGGCCTTGCCGAAGTTCCTTCGGAATCGTATCCCGAGGATCCCCGGTCGCGATGCGCTGAGTGCCACGATTGATTTCCATGAATCATCGCTCGATCCATCGTCGACAAAAATGATTTGGCAATTTGCCTCGGGGATCGCCAAATCGATTCTGCGAACCAATTCGGCCAAGGTTTCGCGTTCGTTGAGCAGAGGGATAACGACAGAGACCGACCTCATTGCAACTCCTTGCACTGAATCAATTTGGAAAGAAAAGGTCGGAGAGATTCAAACAGGAGCATGCCTGAGATCAAGCCGATGGCATCAGCAAGTAAATCCTCGAGATCAAAGTGTCGGCCAACGAGTGGCTGCGTAAGCTCATCAAACCAAGCGTACGCGATACCTAGCAAAAGGGTGGAAAACAGGTAAGCATACCAGCCGAATCGATTCGGGCCCAATCCCTTAAGCCGCAATTGAATCGCGATACTTGCCAAGAGCCCGAGACCCAGAAAGGCGAGTACATGCAGTGTTTTATCCCCCGCTTGGTTCAAAGATTTCGGAATGCGTTCTTTGGGTAGATGGGTCATCACGAACATGAATACCAGGTAAGCGATCGCGATCAAACTAGAAACTCTTTGCGCCATGGTCTCACTTGCCACGATTTAAAGTGCGAAGCGAAATGAATTCATTTGGCGTGAAACGCAAGAAGCCTCGCTGAAAGCGAGGCTTCTTCACGATGAAACTTTAGTATAGCATTCCCGAAAGCTAGTCCCACCACCATTGGCCTTCGCGAAGGTCGCTTGGAGCGGATAGTTTGGCAGCGGACTGATCGAGCTGATTGTCGACTTGAGGATCCGACGCAAGTTTGCGTGAGGAAATGTGAACACCACCGATTGGCGTAATCAGGGTCCCTTCTTTCCACATTGCATTGATTGCCGGTTCGACCTGAGAAATCCCGTTGTTGACTTTGGTTGAGAGTTTGTCTTCGTCAGCAAACACGCCCAAATCCCAGTTGGCTTTTGAGTAGAATTCGTTTTGGTGCATGAAAGCAGCAACGATACTCAAATCGAACAAGTTTCTCATTTGGCTGAAGACCGGCATGACTTCGCCCAACGCCTCAAATTTCTGGGTGAATTCCTTGGCGAAACCGACCGATGCAGCATCTCCTGCACCAGCACCACGGGTGCGAGTACCGTTTTTGGATAAGTATTCCTTTTCGCTGGTAAGCTTCGCTCCTTGGCCTTTTAACTGAAGTGCGGTGCGATCTTCATTGGTCACCACGCTACTGTAGTCGGCTTCGAAATACCAGCGTTGCAGTGCATTGGCATTCGCGCCAGCTTGGGTGCGGGCAATCCAAGGGGTGAATGGGATCAAGGTGTTTTCGAGGCCTAATCCGATGAGTTTCATGCGGTAGTCGGCTTCGACAAGGACTCTCGCAAAGTTTGTCTCGCGCGGAACCCCCTTGATAATCACATTTTGATATCCAAGTGCTTGTTTCATCCCGGACAAGACTGCTGGGTTGATCTGGTTGGCGCGTCCTTGGAACTGCTCATTGAATTGATTCATTCGCTTGATCCCTTCCTGAGTCGGTTCGATCGAAACGGCGATGGAACCGATCGCCTCTGAGGACGGTGCATAGACTCGAAGGGCCACGATCAAGTCCATTAAATTCAGGACCGATCGACCGGATTTGAGCCCAACCCGATCACCGTTCTCGGTAACGTGGATCTTCTCTGCGGGACCTGCAATCACGATGTCGTTGGAGTCTGGTAGGAAAAAGACGTACTCGATGCGAGTCAACCCAGCCAATCCAAGGATATCGTCCGTGAGTTCCTGCTGCTGGGAAAGGCGATCGGCAACGACTTTTTCAAGGCGATTCAGAGACACCTTGCGAAGTTCCGAGGATACTTGTGCGTCGCGTCCGACGGTTTGCAAGGCGGCCTTGCGCACGCGTAGGGCTAGCGAGTTGTCAACGGCACTGATGCGCAGAACCCCTTGTGGGTCGATTTCGACACCTCCGCCACCTCCGCCGTTGTTGTTATTATTATTGTTGTTGTTATTGTTGTTGTTATTGTTGTTGTTATTGTTGTTCCCCTGCGAGAACCCGAATGACGCAAAACTCGTTACAAGAGCCAATACGGTGCACAGTTGTGCGAGTCGACGGAACGGATTTTGGAAAAGCATCAGCAATCGCCTTGTACTACGTTTCACGGTAAGGGATCTAGCGTATTGGACCCCAGTCCGCTTGGCCTGGGCAGGAGTGAATCTGGGCAGGGGTAAATCGGAGTTCGCCGATTTGGCCAACCTTGCACCCTCTTCGAGGGTATCGGATAGCCAAGCGGATGGACCGATTCCCAAATACACTATCTCTCAAGAATAATTCGGTATTGGGTGGATATCAACAATTTGGGTAAAAAAGGACGTCTGGGCGGTTTGGTTTTTGGCGGGATTTTTTCCGAGAAGCCAGATTTTATCGAAAATGCTCAAGTTCGCTTGACGGCAGGTGACTTTGGACGCTAAATCCTGTGCATTCGTTACGGTTATTATCCTGCCAGCAGCCTGCGAAGCGGACGGTCAGTAAACTTGTCGGCAAATCCACGAATTCCCTGCCCTTTGGAATCCTCAACCCAAAGCCTCGTTGTCAGGTTTGTTCGACCCCTCGTCGCTTGGACGACCGGCGTTTTATGGTTTCTTGGCGCGGTATTTGCCCAAACCCCATTTCCTTCGACCACCCCCGGGACGCTACCTCCGACACCCGGTTATCCATCGACTCCGGCCAGCGGTTCGACCGCATTTCCCGCAACGACACTTCCGCCGGTCTCCACGTTACCGCCTGCTTATGGCGCCCCGCCCGCAACCTATAACCCCTATGCACCGACCTTTCGGCCTAGCACCGCGCCCGGTTCGGTAGCAAGTCCAACTATGGCACCGACGGGTGTACCGACCAATTCCTCGTTCAACCAAATTTACAATTCTTGGATGGAATGGCTGACGGGCTCACCGGCTCCCGTTCCGACTCCTTACGGCCAGCCAACCTACGGCCAGCCAACCTACGGGACATCGACATTTGGAGTCCCCGCTTATGGTCAACCCATGACGGCTGGAGCAAGTCCAACTGGTTATTCGACACCGGCTTATCCGCCGGCTTATCCCCCAGCTTATTCGAACCCATCACCTGGCGTCCTCTTTCCGGGGACTGCTCCAAACCCTTACGGCGCGAATCCCTACGCCGCGAATCCCTACGCCGCGAATCCTTACAATACCGGCGGATATCCCCCGAACCCTTATCCGAACTCTTGGAACTCCTGGTGGTACAACACTTCCTCGGCGGTACAAACCCAGACGCAACAGACGATGCGGCT
>JBJTAQ010000495.1:0-11721 GCA_046090945.1 Pirellula sp. | reverse complement strand
GTCAGCCCTCGAACTGAATCAAATTCCGGTCGACAAACGACACTTCAGCATTGAATTCCTAAACGCCATCGAGCGCAATGTCGCCGAGCAACTCCAAGGGCTCTCGATCCCGAAGATGCTTCCATGGTCGATGGTCCGATCGGTCTTGCTGGCCGCTCTTGGTGCCATCGGATTTCTGCTCGCGCTGTGCGGATTGCCTGGCATGGAAATGCCAACGCGATTTGCGAGAGCCTTTCTGCCGTTTATGGATATCCAGCGTCCAGCCAAGTCGAAGATTCTGGTTCTAGCACCATCGCGCGATGGCACCACCGTTCCTGAGAACCAAAGCGTGTCGTTCGAAATCGAGGTCCAAGGTGAAACAACCCAGGAGGCTTACCTCGAGACCCGGCTCGCATCCAAGGGACGCTATGCATCGCCTGAGAGGTTTTCGATGACCCTCGTGCAGCGAGAACCGCTCATGTACGCTACTGCCGTTCCCGTGGCCAACGAAACGGTCGAATACCGATTCGTGACCGGCGATGCTATCAGTTCCTATCGAAAACTTCACACGACTCCTCGACCCAAGGTGGTCGAATTCCACCAGACATTCGAGTATCCAGAGTACGCGAAAGTACCGACCGCTACACGTTCGAGCGATCGTGGGGATACTCGACTGCTAGCCGGTTCCAAAATGAGACTTGCCATCGAACCCTCGATGCCACTGACCTCGGCTCGCTTGGCAATCGACGATCTTGACTCCGGTGAGAAGAGCAACCTGCCGATGCAGTACGATCCAAAGACCAAGCGATGGAGCGTCGATTGGCCAGCGGATCGAGACGCTCGATACCAAGTCAAACTCACTGCAGAAGTCCCAGGGGCCGACGCGCCGATCGAAAACACCTTCAGTCCCTTCTACGAGATCGATGTCATCGAAGACCAGTCCCCAAGCGTCTCTTGGATGGTCGGTGATCAGACGCTCATGGAGGCGATGCCCAACCCCAATCAGATGTGGATCGTTTCACCGCATGAATTGATCAAACTCGCTGCAGCCGTAGCGGACGATCTTCCCAACACCACGCTTCGACAAGAGATATCGATCAATCGTCAACCCTACAAGACACTCGATTTACCCAAGGAGTTAAACCAAGCGACCGGGTCCCAGGTTAGCTTCTTAAGCGGCTTGGTAACCTGGACTCCCCTCGATGGTGTCGCCGACCCAACGCGATCGATCGCCACTTGGACTTGGGACATGCTCTCGGAATCGCTTGGATCTGGAGATGTGGTAAGCCTTCGACTGGCCGCCATCGACTCGGCGGGGCATGTCAGCCATTCGATCCCCGTTCAACTGAGTTTGGCTTCGGATGACTTCGATCGAAACCGACATCAAGCCTTGTACTTTCGATCGTTGTTAGGTCCCGAGCTGCAAAAGCTCGCCGATTTGGTGAGGACAAAACGTGCTGAGTTGCGTCCTAAGATGTTGCAGTTGAAGGACCCGAAACTCGATGCTCCAACCCGCAGGAATATTTCCAACGAGGTCGAAGATTTCGCTTCGGATTGGATGAAAAACACGGCCCGCATCCGGGCGCTGGCGACCCAAATGGTTAGCAAGTTACCGCGACCCTTGGATCAGAGCGAAACGGAGTTTGTGCTCCGCCTGGTATCTAAACTCGAAAGAGAGCATGCGACCTCGATCGCTTTGGCCAGCAATATCGACCCTTGGGAACCGATCGATGTACCCGGCAAGGGTTTGATTGTTCCGGACAAGCTGGCTCAGTTGTTGCAGCAGCAGATCGATCGTTCGATCGCAGCCCTAGACGACGCTGAGGGTACGACGGCTCGACTCAGCGAAATCTATAAACAACTCCTTGGACACGAGTACTTAACGGCGATGACCAAGGACCTGATGGTGCTCAAAGACCATCAGCGCAAGCAGCTCGACAAAGGGGACAAACTCGACTTTGCGGCGCTTGCTCGGACCCAAACGATCGCCGATCAGTATGCCGAGGGCGCGATGCAGCTTGCAACCCAAATGGATCCTTACCTGGCTCAGAATCTTCGCGATCAGTCCAAGAACCTGACCCGTTTCCTCGAACAGGCTCGACAAGAGATTCGGGAATTAGCCCAAGTCGAAGCCAGCCCTCAAGCGTTGACTCAGCTTCGTCAGCGGGTCGAACGTTCGTACAACGAACTGCATGGACAGCACTGGGCGTTTAATCTCGATGGTAGCTTGCTTTGGAATATTTCGGATGTTCGTCGCGATCTGATCCTCCGAGGCTCGGGTGTGGGCAACACGCTCCTGAGAAGTCTCGATACGCTTTCACGAACGGCCGAATGGACCAGCGATACGAGCCTCGATAGTGAAGTGCTTGGGCGACTGCGGTCTGCGACACTGGACGAATTGACCATGCATACCCTCCCTGGATCGGATCAGATCACCGACCGCAGGGACTTTCATCTGCAGCGCAAGCCGGTCGATCCGCTTTTCCCAAGCGACATGGGACTTGCAAGCAGGGCCTGGAGTACCGTCATGGAGTCTTGGTTGGAACTCCCGACCGGGACTGCGGAATGGACCAAAACGCGAGACGACCTCAAGGCGATCGCCAATGCGTATCGTGTTTTGGAATCGGCGCATGAGCTGCAGGACATGCGGTTGATTCTCGATACGCTTCGCCGCCAAGAACAGTACGACTGGCAGAGTGCTGAGGGGCGACTGAGCCACCTTAGGCAATGGGACAGCATGAACCATCGATTCGAATTAACCCATGCTTGGATGAAAGAGTCAGGGTTTCCGCCGCTGATCGCCGACAAGCTCAATGCGTTGCGTTGGGGAGCCAGTTCCAACGCGATCCGACAGAAGCTCGATCCTCGCCGGGGTGCGAATAACGAAACGATGCTCAATGCAGCACCCGAGCTGCAGGAACTGCTCGCTGAATACGACGCAATCGCAACGGAGGCGCAGCCGACGATCGATGCAGCACGCAAGTTGCTAGCTCGATTCTCCCCGACGGTATCGCAGCTAGCCCAACAGGCCGCCCAAAAGACCAAGGAGCTTCAGCAAAAGACCCAAAACCCCGAGACTTCGGCTCAGGAAAACGCCAAACAGCAGGAGCAAGTCGAGCAGAGCATCGAGCAGTTGCAAGAGGCGTTATTGGAATTGGCCACCCGGCAAGACATTCTCAATGCAGCTCAGTTGCAGGCTGCCAAAGACGCCGATCGTGCACTGAACATGATCGATGCGGTTGAAGAACCGATGGTTCAGGCCAATCAGCAGTTGATCGATGCACAGAATAATTCGCAGGACGCGAAACAGGTCGCGCAAGCGGCCCAGGATGCATCGCAAAAGCAGCAGCAGGTCGAGAAGACCCTTGAAACCATCGCCAAGCATTTCGAGAGGGTCGAAGAAGCCCTTGCCAACCCGGAGCCGAGCAATCTCGCGGCAGCCGATGCGTCTCGGTCTCAGATGCAAAAGCAGCAGGAGACCCTATCCAATCCGCAAAGCGATCCGCAAGCACAGCAGCAGCCTAGACCGCAAAACAGCGATATGCTTGCGCAGGCAAAAGAGTTGCTCGACAACTATCAGCAGGCCGATCAACTCAACGAACTTGCCAGGAATTCACCTGAGGAGTTGCTCAAGCTGCTTGAAGCCGAGCTGCGCCGCAACCAACCGATGCAAAAAGAGCTTTCCGATATCTCAAAACAGAACGTCAGCGATGCAGCAGCAGAGCTTCAGAACGCTTCGCAGCGAGAAGCCAATCTCGGACAGCAGTTGGAGAATTCTGATACCCAGAGCATGGACGCCAAGGCTCTTCAGGCCCAGCAGCTCAAGGCCCTAGCGCAGAATGCTGAGAACCTTGCGGCCAATGTGCTCAACAAGGCGCAGACGCCCATCCAACGGATCAACCAGCAAGAGCTTCGCAAGGATGTTGCGGCCATCAGTGAGGCACTCGCATCGGCAGCAAGGCAAGCCCAAGCAGCCGATCCGAACGCATCGCAAAAAGCCTTGCAAGACAAGACCGACCAACTCATGAAAGAGGTCCAAAAGGCCCAGCAGCAACTCGGGGGCATGAATCCCAACCTCAATCAACTCGTCGATCAAAACAATTTTAAAGAAGACAAACAACGCCAGGCGCAATTGACCGAGGCGCAGTCCTCTCAATCGCTCATGCGCGACCATCAAATCCGACAGACCAAGGATATGGCCCGACGCAGAGAACAGGTTGCCAATCAACTCTCGAAGGAGTCCGAGAATCGGGACAAGGAGTTGCAGCAGCGAAACGCTGAGCGGTCCAAGTCGATGGAAGCACTGCAGAAGAAACCCGACGATGCGAATTTACAGGCTCAGATGGATCAAAAAACGCGAGAGTTGTTCCAAGCCCAGCAGCGCGCTAACTCGGCCAAACAGCTAGCCCAGGCAGCCCAAGAGATCGCCAACAATGCCAAACAGATGGAGCAGCGCACCGAGCAGGCGCAGCGGGCTAATCTCGACACACCCAATCCTATGGCAGCCCTTGCCCGTGAGCAAATCAACGCCGCAAAAGAGCAACTCGATCAATTGCAGAGCCAGCTTCAGAGCCTACAGGGCCAAGTCAACCAACCACCGCAACGCTCACCGTCGGCTGAGGCTCTAGCGCAGAGCGAGCCAACTCAGCAGAACGTCGAGGGGACTGTCCAGCAAGTTGCCGATCAATTAGCCCGCAGCGCTCGGCACGAAGAGAGACTCGACAACCAGCAGGGTAGCCAGCAACTCAATCAACAAGCCAAGCAGGTCGAGCAGAAGGTCCAAGGAGATGTCGATCGCGCTTCAGAGCAACTTCAAGGTGCTGCCCAGCAGGCCAAGGATCAGATGAACAATCAGTTGCAGCAGGCACGTCAAAACGGAAACCCACAACCGCAACGAGCACCCAATGCCGAAACTCCCTTGGGAGCTTTGAACCAAGCCCAGCAGAGCTTAGCCCAGCAAGCCAAAGAGCTCGAAGGCCTTACCTCGGCCATGAATCAAGGCAATCAACCCAGTGGCAATCAACCCAGTGGCAATCCGTTGAATCAAGCCATCCCGCAGTCGGCAAGAGAGCTTGCGCGGATGCTGGATTCTCTCGATCAGCAGTTAGCCGAATCGCAAGATTCGCAGTCAGCGAACTCGCAGGCCAAGGAGTCGAATCCAACTGGACAATCCGATCAGGAGTCGTCAGCCCAGCAGAATTCGCAGCAGAATTCGCAGCAGAACGCCCAGGCCGATGGTCCGCAGAGCCAGAGTCCATCGAAGTCTGGAACGCAGAAGGCATTGGCCGATGCGGCCAATCAGATCGCATCGCAGTTGCAGAGTCAGCGTTTAGCGAATCGGAATGCAGCCAAGCAGCGGAGTCAGGGTGCCAAGAAACCATCGAGTCAGAATTCGGCTGAGCCGGACGATAGTGGTCGGACGGAGGATCAACCGGTGGGTAATTCTGCATTGCCGAGCGTGATGCTCGACAAGGGGATGGAGTGGGGCAAGTTGCGAGAGCAGCGGGCCGAGCAAGTGATTGATGGTAAGCGAGAGTTTCTCGACCCCGAATTTGGAGATGCGATCCGCGCTTATTATCGTGCGTTGGGCAAACGCCCAACCGGTTCGAAATAATCAGCAGGCGGATATATTGTTCCGAACGATTTTCCTTTTATTTCAATACGATCCGATCGACCGATCATGACAAACACATCACTGCACCGAAGAGTTTTTTTGAAGTCTACAGCGACTGCTGCTTGTGCGACGGTCGTCTGTCGCACGGGTCGGGCCGAGGGATTCATCCAGGCGAACGATCGGCCTAGGGTTGCGGCCATCGGCACGGGAAGTCGTTGGTGCCAGAAGGCTACCGGCCTTCAGGGACCTCATGGTTCGGCACCGGATTTCAAGAAGTATGGGGACTATGTGGCTGTCTTCGATGCTGATCGCAGTCGCATGGAACTGGCTGCTTCGCTTGTGAAAGAATGGACTGGGAATCAACCCGCTGTGCCCAAGGACTATCGAGCCATACTCGACGATCCGAAAATTGATATCGTGCATATATCGACTCCCGATCATTGGCATGCGAAACTTTTGATTGAAGCCATGCTGGCAGGCAAGGATGTCTACTGCGAGAAGCCGATGACCTTGACGATCCCTGAGGGGCGAGCCATCTGTGAGATTTGCAAGAAGACTGGCCGGATCGTTCAGATCGGTACCCAGCAGCGCAGTGGCCATCAGTTCGTACAAGCCGTCGCGCTCTTGCAAAATGGAAGAATCGGAAAGATTAAGAAAGCCACCTGTCACATCGGCGGCGCGCCGAAGAGCCCCGAGATCCCCGTCGCAGATCCCCCCAAGCAGCTCGATTGGAATCTATGGCAGGGGCCAGCGGCCGAAGCTCCATTTCGATATCTTGCAGGCGATAATGGGGAGACCAAGAGTTGGTCGCGGTGCCACTATGAGTTCCGCTGGTGGTACGAGTACTCTGGGGGCAAGCTCACCGACTGGGGTGCTCATCACGTCGATATCGCTACCTGGGGGATGGGGCTGACCGATACCGGACCGGTTGAAGTAATTCCGGAGATGGTTAAGCATCCGGTGGAGTTTCGAGAGGGTTATCCGGTCGACCCCTCGCGCTATAATACCGCGACGGAGTTTCTGATCCGCGCCAAGTTCCGAAATGATGTCGAGATTGAAATACGCCACGATGGCGATAACGGGATCATGTTCGAGGGGACCGAAGGTCGATTGTTCGTCAATCGAGGTCGAATCACCGGCAAGGCGGTCGACGAGCTGAAAGACAATCCTTTACCTGCAGGATCGCTTGATGCAGCTTACAAAAATCGACCTCTGGTCGATCATTTCCGCAATTTCTTTGAGGCTGCCAGGGATCGGGTTGAACCGATCTCCGATGTGCACAGCCACCACCGCGCTCTTTCGACATGCCATCTTGCAGGGATCGCTGCAAGGCTCAATCGCAAGGTCGTTTGGGATCCTCAGGCCGAGTCGATCGTTGGGGATCCGCAAGCCCAAATGCTCCTTGCACGCGAACCCCGCAAAGGTTTTGAGACCAAGATCTCTTAAGGAGCTGGGGTCAGGAACGTTGAAGTTTCGGCCGCTTGGGGTTTGGTTCGTTTGGGATTTCGATCATAATTAAGGCCTTCCGAATTCTGATTCGGTCTGGTTTTTGTATCCCACCCACCCGCGCGAGTACCGTTATGTCTTCGACAATCCCCGCTGGCTCCGTGCTTCGTACCAATCGCTCCCGACGCGAATTCCTGATCCGTTCGGCTGCGGCCTGTGCGGCCGGTTCGAGCCTCCTGCAACTCTCCTCTCAAGCCCTTTGGGCAACGCATCCGGTGCTTGCCGCTCGCGAGACCGCCCAAGGCTTTTTGGCAAGCTTGGGCAAAGAGCAGCGTGCGTTGGCACAGATCGATTATCAGGACAAGAAGCGATCCGAGTGGCATTTTATCCCGATGGATAGCCGCAAGGGATTGCCACTCAGGGAGATGAGCGATGCGCAGAGAACAGCGGCCATGGGGCTCATGGCTGCGATCCTCAGCGAGTCTGGTTTCCGTCGTGCTGTCGACATCATGGCCTATGAAGCGATCCTATTGGAACTCGAAGGTCCCTCGCAGGCCAAGAGGCGCGATTACAAGAAGTTCTATTTTGCAATCTACGGCAACCCAGAGCCCAATGCAGCATGGGGTGTAAGTGTTGAAGGGCACCATTTGTCGATCAATATGACATATCAAGGTGACACGATCGTCGATTCGACGCCACAGTTCTTCGGTGTCAATCCAGCCCGTTTGCTCAAGGACTTCGAGACACCCGATCCGTTACAAACTGGACCTAAGATCAAGTATGCGTCGGGCACGAGGCTTCTGCTGCCCGAAGAGCAAGCTTCCTATGAGCTCCTCAAGAGCTTGAGCAAAGAGCAGCAGGCCAAGACGATCTTCGATAGCGAGTGCCCTGCGGATATTCAATGGGCAGGCGAAGAGCAGCCGAAGCTCGATAAACCGGTTGGGATTCAAGCCAGTGCTTTGGAGCCCGAGCAAAAGAGCAAGCTCAAGTCGATCCTCGATGCTTATTTCTCGACGATGCCTCAAGCAGTTGCGCAGGAGCGTTGGCAGTTGATCGACAAGGCTGGGTTGGATCAGATCCACTTTGGTTGGGCTGGGGGGACAGATCCGAAGGATCAGCATTTCATTCGAATCCAAGGTCCCAACTTCATCGCCGAATTGTGCAATTACCAAACCGATCCGCAGGGAACTCAGGCCAATCATATTCACTCTGTGTGGCGAGATCTCGGAGGCGATTTCAACTTGCCGATCGCCTCGAACTAACAGCCGATGAACACCCTGTTCCTTCCTGAACTGCGAGAGATGCTCTCGGAGAATCGCACTGACGAGCTCCGCGAGTTTTGCACTGCGCTCCACCCGGCGCGCACCGCAGAGTTCATGGAAGGGCTCGATAACGAAGAGACTTGGAGAGTTCTTCAGCACGCACAGCCGTCGTTGCAAGCCGAAGTCTTTCAGTATTTTGACTTGGATCGACAAGTTGATCTGATCGCTTCGCAGGACGAAAAGCAGATCGCGGTCTTGGTCACTCAGTTACCTGCGGACGACGCAGTCGATTTGCTGAGAAAGGTCCCGGAGTCTCGGGTCGATGCGATTCTGGCGTTGGTTCCAGCCCCGGATCGTCGAGATATTCGTCGGCTGCAGACGTTCCAGGAGGGAACCGCCGGAGCGATGATGACCACCGAAGTGGCTTGTTTGTCGGAGACCTTGACGGTCCGACAAGCCCTTGATGAACTCAGTCGCCAAGCCGAGCGATTAGAGACGATCTATTACATCTACGTGGTCGATGACACCAACCATTTGCGAGGGGTCGTCAGCGGGCGTTTGCTGATCTCCTCGATCGGTCGTCCGGAAACCCGGCTTGCCGATTTGATGAAGCGAGATGTGGTCAGCGTCAACGTCAATGATGACCAGGAGCAGGTTGCTCAAAAGGTTGCCTTTTACAATATCCTGGCGGTGCCTGTCGTCGACGACAGCAATCATATGATGGGGATCATCACCCACGACGACGTGATCGATGTGGTTCGCGAGGAAGCCGCAGAGGATGTGCAGCGGATTGTGGCTGTCGAGCCGCTGAGCGAGTCGTACTTGAGAACGCCCCTGTTGATCCTCTCTTGGAAACGGGGCTTCTGGCTTCTGATCCTTTTCTTTGCCGCTCTTTCGACCGCTTTTGCCCTGAAGATGTATCAGTCGTGGCTCGATAGCTATGCATGGTTGGTGCTATTCATCCCTTTGATCATCAGCAGCGGAGGGAATTCTGGTAGCCAGAGCTCGACGCTGATCATCTCAGCCTTGGCAACCAAAGATATCGAGCTGAGCGACTGGGGATTGATCGTTCGCAGAGAGATTGTCATGGGGTTGCTACTGGGTGGAATCATGGGTTCAATCGGATTTTTGTGCGCCCTGGTTTTGGCACCCACGATGTTTCAAGCGTTGATCATCCCCATCACGATTCTGTGCGTGGTGCTCTGTGGGACTTGCATGGGAAGTCTCCTGCCATTGATGTTCAAACGTATGGGTCTAGATCCTGCGATGATGAGCAATCAGTTTGTTGCCGGTTTGAGCGATTTGCTAGGTATTCTTATTTATGTGAACGTCGCTTTGCTCTTTCTAAGTTGAATCCGCAATGGCTCGAATAAAAGCGGTTCAAAGACAACGAACGTTTGGTGACTACGGGCATTTTTTGAATCATCGCCAAGCCGTCTCGCACTGCGGTAGGTTTCTGGTTTATGACACCCGCAATGCCGATTCGGAGATTGCCAAGACGACGCGAATCGAGTCGCTCGATCTGCTCGACGGCACCGTGCGCGTCGTCTACGACACAAAGATCAATTCCGACCATGGGCCTGGAGTGGGTGCGGTGGTGTGCCATCCACTTCGATCGACCGTCCTTTTTATTCATGGGCTAACCAACTGCGATGAAAAACAACCCTATGCGATGACACGTCGCTTTGGAGCTTGGACTAGCTTTGATCCCCTAATGCCCAACTCACGCATCGCCTCGCTCGAATCTCGGAATCTCGACCCTGCCACGTCTTGGGGTTCGCTTGCAGGAGGGACTCATGCCCATAGCTTTTCTGCCGATGGGCAATGGGTCAGCTTCACTTACAACGACGCAAGGCTTCCCGAACGCCGCACGGTGGGATTTGCGAAGGTTGACAGTTGGGAACTCTCGACCGCAGAGTCCCATACTGACGAAGCGATGCAATCCGAGCAATGCCGTTTCGAGGAGCGTTTTGATGGAGTAGGTTGGTCGGCACTAGCGCTAGTGCCAGAGGATCCGATCCAGTCGGCCCGCGAAGAGTGCTGGGTCCCTAACTGTGTAGGAGAGACCTCGGCGCGAAGGCTTGCACTGATCGCGCGAGTCCCTTCAGGATCGATCGATGATCCTTGGGTCGATGAAGTTTACTTGGCCGAGTTTCCGGTGGATGCAGACAGTTGGCCTTCGAGTCTCACTGGTCCGATCGCGTCGCATGGGCAGTCGGCTTGGCGTCTGAGGCCGCCGCCGGGGATACGGCTACGAAGACTGACCGACACTACTGATGCGGTTCATCCTGGTGTTCAGGGTCCTAGACATTGGCTGATCGCTTCAGGGTGTGGGCGATGGATCTACACCATGATGAGGGATCATCGAGGTGTCGTGCGTCTGGTGCGAGTTTCGCTTGCCGATGGCTCGATCGAATGGATTTCCAACAACCAAGAGTCCATCACCAATCCGCCAGCGATCGACCCGGCAGGGATGCTCATGAGCTACCTGGTGGATAAGCGATTAACGATTTTGGATTTGTCGACAGGTCAAGAGTCCGGTGTGGATTGGGATTTGCGGGCGTTTGATGAACTTTTCGGTCCTGTCCAGTTTTTGAAAAATTCGAGAGAGCTATTCTGGAGCGCTAGGCCAGCCGGTTCGCCGTGGCTACAGATCTGGACAGCTCGCCTACAATGAACGTGCGATTCCGAGCCGCTAACCCCGAGGGAACTCATGCAGAAACGAAACGACATCGGCGGGATCATCCACGTCTACCAAAAGTATAATCCTACGGAGTTTCCAAGTCCGTTTGCTGAAGCCAGTACGGATTTGGTCTCGAATGCCTTCGAGCATGCCTTGGCTTACGGTGGTTATCGCGAGCTGAGCGAAGAGGAATTGGCCCGAGCCATCGAGCTCGATCCGAGTCAAATCGCTGGCCTAGGTCCGAGTATCGATGCCCTGCGGGCGATGTTGCTCGAACGCAAAAGAAAGATCCTCGAGACCTATCGAGTCGAAGGGCTCGACAAGAAAGCTTCGGACCATTTTGAAAAGCTTGCTCGCCGAACCCGGCCTCCGGCCAAGCTCAAGGGGCTTTACGATCGTGCGATCCGTCAGTCCCAAATCTATCTGCTCGAACAGCTCTGGTATCAAGCCGATCGGAGCGATCCGGAGTTTGCCCAGGGTGTCCTGAAGACGATCGAGGCGCTCGCCGACCGCTATCAGATCGACGAATTGACCAGCAAGTACACCTTCACCGGTCGCCAGAAAGTCGACATCCAAGAAGCCATCGAGATCAAGAAGGAACTTGAACAGATCGACGAGTTGCTCAAGCAGCTTGAGGAGGCTGCAAAGACCGCACAGATTGGATTGATTGATATGGAGGCCCTCTCCCAATATGCCCAGCCTGGGGATCTCAATGCCCTCGAAGAGATCCGCGAGCA
>JBJTAQ010000494.1:0-3349 GCA_046090945.1 Pirellula sp. | reverse complement strand
GACCGATCCGTCCGATCCGTCCGATCCGTCCGATCCGTCCGATCCGTCCGATCCGTCCTATCCGTCCGATCGGTCCGATCGGTCGGCTCCCATATTGAGTGTCCATGAGCTCCGCGCGGAGCCCAAGGTGCGAGACGTTTCGTTCACTCTCAAAGCAGGTGAAATACTCGGCGTCGCGGGGCTCGTCGGCTCAGGACGTACCGAACTGCTTCGAGCAATTTTCGGCGCAGATCGCGCCACGAGCGGTTGGATCGAAGTGCATTCGAGCAATTATCGTGGATTGTTCCGCAGCCCACACCAAGCGGTCCGTAAGGGGGTGGTCATGATCAGCGAGGATCGAAAAGCCGACGGACTTTTGCTATCGGAATCGATCGCTTCGAACATTCAACTTCCAATGCTCGACCTTGCGCGGCTCGGGAACTTCAGTCTTTACCCTCGCAGCAAAACCAAACAGGTTGCCGAAGCCTACCGCAGGGAATTAGAAATACGCTGCGAGTCGATCGATCAACCAGTTGGAACCCTCAGCGGCGGAAATCAACAGAAAGTAGTCCTGGCTAAGTGGCTGCGCAGAGGCGCCCAAGTGTTCCTGTTCGACGAACCAACCCGAGGGATCGATGTCGCAGCCCGGGAGCTGGTTTACAAGGTGATCCGAAGACTTGCCCGCGAAGGAAAGGGCATCCTCGTGGTCAGCAGCGATCTCGAAGAACTTGTCGGTCTTTGCGATCGAATCGGAGTGATGTCCAATGGTCGTTGGTTTGAACCCTTCCAGGGACCACGATTCGATTCGCTCAAGATCGTCGAAACCATGTTTGCCGGTTATCAAAACAATCCGTCGGATCCGTCCGATCTCAAATAGGCTACCCATGCACAATCAGTCCATGAAAACCACCGTCGCTCAGTATGCCGGATTGCTCATTGCGATGGGTGTAGTGCTGATCTACTTTGGACTCTTTGCGAAAAACTTCCTCACCTCGACGACCCTTTTGACGATCGCTAATACGATTCCGGATATCACGGTCATTTCGGTCGGAATGACGCTGGTACTCATCGCCGGAGGCATCGACCTTTCGGTCGGTTCGGTCATGGCTCTCTCGGCATCGTTGCTCGGGGTGCTGATGGTCGACTATAAATGCCCGTTGTGGATCGCTGGCTCTGCTGCGATCGCGCTCGGGGCTTGCTGCGGAGGACTCAACGGCTGGATCAGTTCCGCCTACCGTATCCCGGCCTTTATCGTCACCCTTGGAATGCTTGAAATAGCCCGCGGTGCGGCTTATTTAATGACCGAATCCAGCACCAAATACGTGGGAGGCTCTCTGGGTTGGTTCTCAGATCCGATTCCAAAGCTTGGTGTGTCGATCTCATTCCTGCTGGCGATTGGGATCGTGCTGCTTGGTCAATTCCTGCTGCATCAGACGGTGCTCGGACGCACTACCGTAGCGATTGGCACGAATGCCGAATCGGTTCGAATGGCCGGCATTCGAACCACTCCGCCGCTGGTCTACCTCTATGCCATCTGCGGTTGCTTGTGCGGTCTAGCCGGGATCATGCAATCCTCTCGCCTCTCGACGGTCGATCCAAACTCCGGGGTCGGCATGGAACTCAGCGCCATCGCCGCGTGTGTCATCGGAGGAACCAGTCTCCGTGGGGGCCAAGGCTCGGTGATCCGCACCTTCATCGGAGTCCTGGTGATCTCCATCCTTCAAACAGGGCTTGCGCAAATGGGTGCAACCGATCCGATCAAACGCGTGGTCACCGGAGGGGTCATTATTCTGGCTGTCCTGCTGGACTCGTTGCGCAAGCGATCCGCGACTCGATAAAACGAGTCATCGTTTCAAAGAGTCGATGCCTCTGTGGCTCCCAATGCATGTCATGGTACAAGCCTGGCCACTCGATCCATGTGCAAGCTTCACCAGCCCGCTGCGCAAACTCTTGGCTTTTGGCATGCGATGTAATCTTGTCCTCAGTACCATGCATGAGCAACAAAGGCGTTTTGAGCTGGTCTGCATGCTCGACTGCCCAGCGACCAGCCTCGAGCATCGATAACCCCAGCACCGCAGATACACGTTGGTGAACCATCGGATCGTTGACATATTCCGCGACGGCTTGTGGGTCGTGCGAGAGTTCCTCGGGCTTCAGGGCTGTCGATAAGGTTAAATTCGGCCACCATCGACCCAGCAGTTTGGCGACGGTGAGCTTCCAAGCAGGCGGGGGGAAGGTTGTACTAAGCAGCGGACTCATGGAGATGGCACCTGCAAGCCGATTGGACTTACGCAGTAGATAATTGATGACCACGCTTCCACCGAGACTCTGGCCGTACAAGAAAATCGGCAAGCCTGGACGAGCCAGACGCAGGAAAGATTCGAGTGCACCAGTGTCCTGCACAAGCGTATCGAAATGGGGGAGCGACCCTCCGGTCAGACCATGTCCTCGCTGATCGATCGCATAAACGGCAGCATTATTCTCCACGAAATGTTTTGCAACATGGGTATAGCGTTGCGAATGTTCACCCAAACCGTGGATAATCCCGACGACAAAACTAGGCGACCTGTCTCCCGTCCACTCCCGACACTTTATTAAAGTATACCCGGACTTCGAATCGCTGATCACCGGAATTACATGATCGTGGACATTCATCAGATATTACTCTCCATCGATCTTGATGCAGATCGATTATGGGTTATTCACGCCATCGATCAACTGCCGAAGTCGACCCAGATTCCTTCGATTGAAATGCATTTTCAAGCGTGGCAAGTCTGCTAATTCCGGTTCGCTGGACTCATCAGGTAGCATTCCGACCTGCTCGATCTTACCCGAGACGAGTATGTCCGAGAAATCGGTGTTCAACTGGTCGATCTTCTCGGCCGTAAGCCGGCTTGTGAGCCGCAGCACGAGAGACTCATCGACGTACCGCATGCTGTGATAGACCCGGTAAAACTGCAACACCTCGCGAACCGCTTCGTCGTTGTCATCGGTGACCTTGTACAGATGCACATCCTCAGGACTAACCCACCTGTCACCGAGCAATTGCTCGCGAAAGAATCGGTCGACATTTTTCCAATAGCTACCGCCTGGCTCGTCCACTAAAACCATCGGCAACAACGTCTGCTTGCCTGTCTGCAACAGAGTTAGCACCTCGAAGGTCTCGTCGAGGGTTCCAAAGCCGCCGGGATAGCAGACCACGGCGCTGGACTCTTTGACGAACATCAGTTTGCGTGTGAAGAAGTACTTGAGTGTGACAAGCTTTGGATCTCCATCGATGACAGGATTGGCAGACTGTTCGAATGGGAGCATGATGTTCAATCCCATCGACAATTCGCGACCTGCCCCGCGATGGCCGGCTTCCATGATC
>JBJTAQ010000493.1:0-1482 GCA_046090945.1 Pirellula sp. | reverse complement strand
CACAGGAATCAATGTCCCCCACATCAGTGCTGACCAAATAAAGGGCTTCAGTTTTCCGTTACCACCGGAATCCACCCAACGCAAGATTGCCGGCATTCTTTCAGCGTATGACGAGTTGATCGAGAACAACACGCGTCGGATCGCGATTTTGTAACAGATGGCGCACCCGATTTACCAGGAATGGTTCGTGAACTTCCGCTTCCCCGGCCACCAAAACGTCAAACTCGTCGACTCACCTCTGGGAAAAATTCCGGAAGGGTGGAAGGTTGAGACAATAGGCTCTACCTTAGCCTTCCACATCGGAGGCGGATGGGGGCAAGAAGCCTCAGATCACGAGTTCACAAACCCTGCCTTTGTCATTCGCGGGACGGACATTCCGGATGCTCGCTCGCTTCGTATGGTGGATTGCCCCCTGCGCTTTCATACCGATTCAAATATCCGAACGCGAAAGCTGCGTCCGAACGACCTTGTTTTTGAAGTGTCTGGTGGGAGTAAAGGGCAACCCGTTGGCCGGTGCCTATTCGTATCAAAGCGGTTGCTAACGCGATTTGATGGCGATGTGATTTGCGCTAGTTTCTGCAAGGTAATACGCGCGAACCCGGCGATTCTCGTTCCGGAGATTCTCTACCATTTTCTGACTGAGTGCTACACAGATGGGACAATAGAGCAATACGAGGTTCAGTCAACGGGTATTAAAAATTTTAAGTTTATTGTCTTTCTTGAAAGCGAATCGCTTGTCGTTCCGGTAGCTGACGTGCAAAAAAGCTTCGTTGGGCACATTCGCCCGATATTGGATGCAGTTCACGCACTTGGGCAGAAGAACGAAACTCTCCGCCGTACCCGTGACCTTCTACTACCCAAGCTCATCAGCGGGCAGTTGGATGTGGAGGACTTGGAGATTGACACCGGGGAACCGCTGGAGAAGGCACCAAAATGACCCACTCCGATTTCTCCGAAGATACCCTGGTCGAACAACCGGCCATCGCTCTGCTTAAAGAACTCGGCTGGAATGCCATCTACGGATTCGCTGAAAAGGTCGGCGGTCTAGCCAGTACGCTCGGTCGCGAAACCACCGGCGATGTACTCCTTACCGAACGCCTCGCCGCCGCTCTCGCGAAACTCAACCCAGGGGTCTCCACAGACGCAATCCAGTTGGCAATCGACCAACTCGCCAAAGACCGCAGCGCGATGAGCCTAGCCCACGCAAACCGTGAGGTTTACTCGCTGCTCAAAGACGGCGTAAAAGTTTCCTTTCAAAACGATGATGGCGAAGAAGTCGATGAAACGCTCCATGTGATCGATTGGAACGATCCTTCCCAAAACGATTTTCTGCTAGTGTCTCAGTTCTGGGTCTCCGGATCGATGCACAAACGCCGCGCGGATCTGGTCGGATTCGTCAACGGTATCCCCTTGGTCTTCATCGAACTCAAGAAGACGCACGGGAAACTTGAACATGCTTACAAAGGAAACCTCAAAGACTAC
>JBJTAQ010000492.1:0-3549 GCA_046090945.1 Pirellula sp. | reverse complement strand
CTCGTCTACCGGTTCGGTTGGCGTCGATACAGGGCTCTCGAAAAGGATCGGATTATCGCCTTGGGCGCGGAGTTGATGGAGTGTGAACTGCCGGCTATCAGTTACAGTCATCGCAGGAATGGTGCTCGCATCGAAAACCTTGGCCGCCAATAAACACTTAGGCCAACGGTCTGTCTTCTTGGTTTTGAGGGCAATTTTCTCACTTCGCTTGGTCCTACCCACATAGCAAACACCCGGCTTGACCTCGTACGGATTTTTTGAATCGATATTCCCAGGTAGGACCTCGACTGGCGTTCCGACCACGGCAATCATCCGCGGGTTCGAGATGCCGTATCTTCCGACCGCCCAGACCTCGTAGAACCCCGGAGGAGTTGCCGGGTCAACCGTTACGGTGAAACTACCGAAGTTTTTTTGTGGAACATCATCGAGGGCTAAATTGGGAGCCGCATCGAGGACGGCTGTGATCCGGGGATCGGAAAAGACTAGCGACTCCACGTCTTGATTGAATCGTCCCGAAGTTACTCGGAAGGCATTGGGTTGATTCGCGGAGAGTACAGGTGGAAAGACTGCCTCTAAGGCCAAGACAGGTGACTCGCATTGAGCAGACCCGCAGCACAGCCCTAGTACCAGCAAACACAGTGCCGGTTGAATCAGACGAATCGATCTCATGGCTACCGGTCGGCTTAGTGGTTGAACAGGAACTCTTTGCTGTTGACGACGCCCCAAACGAGGTCCTCGTAAGCTTCCTTGAGCCGATCGGCCCGCTGCATGAGATACTCT
Organism: Pirellula sp.; assembly: GCA_046090945.1. Taxonomy (GTDB): domain Bacteria; phylum Planctomycetota; class Planctomycetia; order Pirellulales; family Pirellulaceae; genus JBKCUI01. Next base: position 2,769 of record JBJTAQ010000492.1, on the reverse strand, counting down.
AGAGCAATGGTTTGTTCGGATTCGCTCGGGTATCGCCCGAGACTAATCAAATATAGCTCACGAATCCGCTCCGGGGCGGTCTTGCGAAGGTTCTCAACAGGGCTGAGGCTCGCGTCGGCAACCGCGGTGCTTGCCCATTGTGCCGCCCTAGCCGAATCCGCTGATATCTTGCCTTGCATCTCCTTGGAGTTCAGCAAGTGCAGGCTCTGGGCCAGGGTCGAGGAATTCGTTCGCTCGCACTCGCAAGCGGTCGAGGAATCAGGCCGACCAAAAACGGTTAAGAAATAGGAGGCAAAGGAGGTGTCTGGCAATTCAACCGCTCTGGTCCCAACCGGCATCCCATCGAAAGACGTGAAGCTACCGGTAACTGTGTCGATGCAATCGAGCAGCAACTCAGCCGAGAGACGTTTTGGATAAAAACGAGAATAGCAATTGGTATCGCGGATGTTCAATTCGTTGGCAGTAGAACTGAGCTGGTACGTTGTCGAGGTGCAGATCGCTCGGATCAATTGCTTGATGTCAAAGCCGGAATCGGCAAGCTGTTTCGCCAACGTATCGAGCAGTTCAGGGTTCGACGGTGGGTTGGTAATTCGCATATCGTCCTCGGGCTCGACCAGACCTTTGCCTAGGAAGTGCTTCCAATAGCGGTTAGCAATCGATTTGGCAAAGAAGGGATTGCTCGGAGCCGTCATCCACTGGGCAAGTGCAGCGCGTGGGTCCTCGTAGTTGGCAAGTTCCACCTTGGCCGCATCCAATCCAGTGGCCGGCAACGCTTGGCCAGTCTTGGGATGATTGGCCGTGGCGGCCGCAACCCTTGATGCGATCTTCGGTTCATTCGGCAAGGCACCTTCTCGACGATCTACCGTCGAAAAGAAAGCGGCCATTTGATAGTAGTCTTGCTGAGCCCACTTTTCATAAGGGTGATGATGGCACCGGGCGCACTGCAGTCGCTGACCCATGAAAAGCTGGGCGATGTCCTCGGTCCTCGATTCCGTGTTGTTGACCTGACGAAACCAGATAACAGCAGGATTGCTCTCTGCATCTCCGGTCGCAGTCAATAACTCACGCACCATCAAACTCATCGGCTTATTCTCAAAGAACCCTTGCTTGAGCCAGTCGTGGAATGCGTAAGCCCCGTACCGGGTGTCTTCTCCAGCGCGATTGTTTCGAAGAATCGCGGACCACTTCGAGGCGAAATTCGACGCGTAGTCGACCGAGGCGAGCAAGCGATTGACGACATCCGTTCGGCGCTGTTGGATCGCATCGGGTGCGTCCCCAAGAGCATTGCCAGCCGTGCGGAACGCCTCAATCTCCTCGACACTTGGCAGTCGACCCGCAATGTCTAGCGTGACTCGACGCAGAAATGTCGGGTCGTCACACAGGCCCGAAGGAGGGATACCAAGCGTCTTGAGCTTATTGAATACTGCTTCATCGATCGCACCTCGAGCAATCGGTAGCCCCTGCGTCAGAGTTCCTAAAGGTACGCTAGCTCGAAACACGGTGACTTGGCCCAAGTACCTTGCCATGATGGAAACTTCACCCGCGTAATCGCGGACGCTAACCAATCCTCCAACGCTCACCTCAGCCATATCGAGATTATTCGATTCGTATTGGACCGTCCGCGTGACATCCTCCGTCGACCCATCGCTGTAAGTCGCGATCACACTCAATTGCTGCTGAGTGTTCCTAGCCATCTGACGTGCAGCAGGTGTAACGGCAATCGAGGTCACCTTGCGACCATTCGGGTCTCCATAGGGCATGGCTTGCGAGATCCAGCGTCGCAGCAAACGGTACTCGTGACTATCAAGCTCCATTCTCTGGCCACCACCATGCGGCACCGTCCCGACCGACTTGGTCAACAAGAGGCTTGTGTCTGGTGCGGCCGGAAACAAGCGGCGACCGCGGGATTCTCGGACCAAGTGCTCGTAGTCCTCGAGCGGTTCAGAGCCGAGCAACGACAAGCGGAAGCCATTCTGGCCGGCGAGTTTGCCGTGACATCCACCCCCATTGCAACCAAATTTGGTGAAAATCGGAACGATCTGATTGGGAAAGTTCACCGGCTCATCCACGCCTGACAGCTCAACCTTCACAGGTATTTGAGCTGGAGCAAAGCCATCGGCAACTGCCGTCACCGTCAATGTTCCGCTGGCTAGCGGTGAGACCAAGCCTGCTGGGTCGATAGCGACTAGCCCCGGTTGAGATGCTTCAAATCGAACGCTTCGGGTCAGGTCAACCGTTGCTCCGTCGCTAGAGACCGGGCCATGGACCAGCAGTTGAGCTCGGGCATCTGTGCCGCGAAGCGTGATCTCGGGCAGATCAAACTGCAACGGTCTGACATCTTGTGCGCAAACCGATCGGCTTGCCGCTGCCCCCATAAGAAATCCGAACAGAAAACAGATCAGCAGCGAGGGCAGTCGGCCAAGTGAGACTAGGCGACAAAGAATTGGGACTTTCGTTCTCACGTCGGCCTCTAAATCAGCTCGCGGATAGGTTCGTGATCTACCAAAAACTGAGGGCGACCCGTAGGATCGACGATCGTGGTCGTCGCCGTGTTGACCCCCAAGTTATGGTAGAGCGTCGAGATGATCTCCTGCATATGAACCGGCCTTTCTTTGGCGTATTCACCCAGGCGGTTCGTGGCCCCGATGGCTTGACCGGTTCGCATTCCGCCACCGGCCATCCAAGCACAGCTGACCTGTGCCCAGTGATCGCGTCCAGCCCCGTTGTTAATCTGGGGTGAATTCGGTCGAACACCCAAGATTAACAACG
>JBJTAQ010000491.1:0-1895 GCA_046090945.1 Pirellula sp. | reverse complement strand
TGACAGGAACCGAAGGTCGATTGAAATATCCGGTCTACGAAGTCCACGGAAACCACGATAGCCCTGGCGGAGACGGACTTGCGATCGATGGCCTGATCGAACGATCCAAAAAACGGAGCGTTCTTTCCCGATCCGCCAACGGACTTCACTACTCATGGGACTGGGGACCTATTCACTGTATCAACCTCGGGATCGTCGTGGGCCAAGACCGCAAGATTGATCAACGCCGGCGTTACAACCCGATGGACAGCCTGGATTTCCTCATCGGCGATCTAGAGCAACATGCCTCAGACCCCAATCGTCCTGTGCTCATCACCCACCACGTCGATGTCGTACGCTATAGCAAAACTTGCGATGGTACCGATGCGGCGAATCTTGGCATGGAGTGGAACCCCTGTGATGTACAAGCATACTATCAAGCGATCCAGAAACACAATGTGCTTGCGATCCTCTACGGACACACCCACGTTCGAAATATTCAGCGATGGAACGGAACGCCTCAGAAGTCCGACCAAGGGACATTGCTGCTGAACATCGACAACTCAAGCCATTTCAGCGGTGGCAATCAAGCGTTCTTCTACATCGAGGTCGATCGCAAGGAGTTACGCGTCCGCGAATGCGCGACCAAAGACTCCTGGGCTAGCCACTTCTGGACACCCAGCATCTGGCGATTCTCCGTCTGATCTGCCAGATATGCCGGATCTGGCCGATCACTTCAATTCCGATCACTTCAATTGCTGAAGGACCTGACCGTTGTCCAACTGCCAGATCCATAGCACACCGTCTTGGCCGCCAGCAAGTGCCATCGGTACCTTGCCTGCAACGACTGAACAGTAGACCGCTTCGGCAGGCCCCCCGATCACACGAACTTGACCTCCATTGCTGGCGTCATGCACACGCACCTGTCGATCCGCCGAGGCAGAGACGACCTGATTGGTGCGACCCACAAAAGCCAGCGAGGTAACTTCCTTACCGAAACCTTGGATGGTTCGTGTTGCAGATCCACTTTCCACATCCCAAACCTTGATCGTGTTGTCTGCCGAGGCGCTGGCGATCCAATGGCTGTCATCATGCCAAGTGAGTCCCAAAACATGATGGGTGTGTCCCTCGAAGGTCCTAGGTGCCGCATCGGCATCGACACGATGAAGTCGGATCAGCTTATCGGCAGCACCTGTCGCTACGGTCAATCCATCGGGTGAGAACCTCGCGACCAAGATCGAGTCGCTGTGAACCTGGCCCCAATCCTTGGCGATAGCACCGTCGGCAACTCGAATCATTTTCAATTCGCCGAATCGGCTTGGTGCACCGCTACCGACGACCAAGTGTTGGCTGTCTTGGCTCCAGTCCATGGCGGTGATTCGATCGCTGAAGGGCGAATCCATAGCGTTGCCAATCGTCCGCTCGAGCACCCAGCGGTTGCCCCAGTCCCATACCAAAGCCCGCCCGTCTTCGACAGTTTCACAGAGAAAGCCTGTGGCGGTCGAGACCAGATTGCTAATGTTCGGAGCGCCGCCTGCTAGGACGGTCTGCTGCAGCCCCTTGTCTCCACGAATGATCGATATGGAACCATCGTTTCGGGCCGTTACGATACTGCGATGGTCCGCCGTAAAGGTACCCTTGACGACCGGTAGCGGCACCGCACCGGCTTGCACCTGGGCCAAGCCTTGTTCGAACTGAGCGGTCTTTTGCTTTTCCTGCTCCAGATTCGCTTGGAATTGAGCTAAATTGGCTGCCGCCTTCTCGATCGCTTGCGCTGCTGTCGCTAAGGTTTTATCCATAGTTGTCAGTTTGGCTTCGACATCCATCTTGGCCTTCATCGCGGTGGCTTGTGTTTGCTTTTTGGCCTCTACATCTTTGGCTGCGGCTTCCATTTTTTTCATCGCTTCTTCGACAGC
>JBJTAQ010000490.1:0-1898 GCA_046090945.1 Pirellula sp. | reverse complement strand
CAGCGAACGATGGCCGGAACTCGGATACCTCCATCGGTCAAATCCCTTTTCGAACCTCGAACCGCTCCACTTGACTTAAAAAACTTGTCGTTGTGGCCACCTTCGTGATGCGGCCCGTTATCGGACGAGAAGAACACTAAGGTCGAATCGCTGAGTCCGAGTTGATCGATGTGGTCCACTAGTTTTCCAACCTGAGCATCCATTTTCTCGACCATGTGCGCGAAGCCTTTTTCAGCATCGGGCCAATCTTTGTCGGAGTATTTTCCGAAGCCGAAGTCTTGGGTGCCAAGTTTCCCGGCTTCATTGTTGGCGTGGGGAAGATTGACAGAGTAGAACAAAAAGAAGGGTTCGCTGCGATGTTTGTCCACAAACTCGATCGCTTTTTTGAGGATCAACTCGGAGGCGTCCTCGTTTCGTTGGGAAGCGACTCCGGCACCGGAGTCCGATGCATTCGGGACGATATTCGATAGATTTCGACGGGATTCATTTTCGTCCAGGAATGTAGGAAAAAAATTATGAGCATGGGTTTGATCGAGATATCCGAAAAAGGCGTCGAATCCCTTATTCAGGGGGGTGCCGCTCGATCCCGCTTGGCCCAGGCCCCACTTACCGAACAAACCGCATCGGTATCCGGATTGTTTGAGCACTTCCGGTAAGGTGCGTACTTGGGCGGGTAGCGACTCTTTGGAGTTGCCACGGATCAGGCATCGGCCGGTGTGCTTACCGGTCATCAGTACGCAGCGGCTCGGTGCGCATACTGTCGAGCCTGCATAGAAGTGCGTCCACCGCATGCCTTGCCGGCTGAGGCGGTCTAAATTGGGGGTTTGGAGAGTCGTTTGGCCGTAGCAACCAAGATCCCCATAGCCCAGATCGTCGGCTAGAATGAGAACCACATTCGGAGGTCGAGATTCGCTTTGGGCGTTGCCGACAGAACCCGTTGACAGGCAAGCCAAGAGAACGAACATCCACGAAAACCTCAAGGCAGAGCGGGGATGGAGTTTGTTGCACGATGTGTGATTCATCTGGCATTCAGTGTTGGGCTGGAAGTGGGTGGCCTCGGGGATCCCAAATATTAGGATTTCTAGTATAACTGGAAACCGTGTTTGCATGCAGTTGAGACTTGGTACAAGAAAGATGACCAATTGAAGATGATGCCGTTAAAGACCGATGTTTGCCGTTGGGGAATATTGTCCACAGCTGGGATTGCCAAAAAGAATTGGCGGGCGATCTCCAGGAGCAAGATTGGGCGGGTTGCGATGGTAGCAAGTCGCGATACTGCATCGGCCCAGCGATTCATCGATGAGTGCCAATCGAATTGTCCTTTCGAGGAGGCTCCCAAGGCGATCGGAAGCTACCAAGCATTGTTAGAGAGCAAGGATATCGATGCTGTGTACATCCCGTTGCCTACGGGAATTCGAAAGGAATGGATATTGGCTGCGGCAAAACACGGCAAGCACATTTTGGCCGAGAAGCCAGCCGCTCTATCTGCGGCTGATGTTCAGGAAATTCTCGATGTGTGCAAGAGCCAGGGTGTGCAGTACATGGATGGCGTCATGTTCATGCACAGTCGTCGACTGGAGAACCTGCGAGCCACGCTCGATAGTCCCGAAGGCATTGGAGCCGTCAAGCGGATTGCGACTCAGTTTTCATTCAATGGCGATCAGGAGTTCCGTACCAAGAACATCCGTTCGAATTCTCAGTACGAGCCCCATGGTTCGCTGGGGGATTTGGGATGGTACACCATCCGCATGATTTTGTGGGTGAACCAATGGCGGATGCCCAAGCAGTTGTCGGCCCGTTGCATTTCAACGCTTCAGGGTCAGGGTAGCCCCCATCCTGTGCCGATGGAGTTCAGTGCAGAGTTGCTGTTCGACAACGGGGTATCCGCAAGTTTTTAC
>JBJTAQ010000489.1:0-3077 GCA_046090945.1 Pirellula sp. | reverse complement strand
CTCGGCTTGCGAGTTCGCCACGAAACGGTTGAAAAAGACAGTGTCCGAAACGGCTTGGAGATCGACTTAGTAACCCATGATATCGGCAAATTTTTCGGGATGATGCTCAAGCGGAACGGCTACGTGCTCGAGCAACTGATGTCTCCGCTGGTCGTGTTTTCAACTCCTGAGTTTCAAGAATTGCGGGAGCTTGGTCCCGAATGCTTGACCCGCTACCACGCTTATCACTATTTAGGATTCGCCGATACGCAGTGGAAGTTGTATGCCAAGGAGACTCCGCCAAGGGTAAAACCGCTGCTGTATGTGTACCGAGTTCTGTGGACTGGCATCCACTTGATGCGGACCGGGGAACTGAATACGAATCTCGACGAACTCAACGAGATTTATCCGCACTCTTACATTTCAGAGTTGATCGATCGCAAGTGCCATGGACAGGAAAAGGAAACGATTTCGGACGATTCGGTCCCCTTTCACGCTGCGGAGTACGCGAGGTTGGTCCAGCGACTGCGGGAAGAGTTCCAGGCGACTCGGTTGCCGGAGATGCCTGCTTGCGAAGCAAGACTCAATGATCTACTGATAAGGATTCGCAAGAATGCGGGTTGAGATTCCTGAACTAGCACTGGTTCTGCTGATCGGTACGAGCGGGTCTGGCAAAAGCACATTCGCCAAGCGGCACTTTTTGAGCCATGAAGTGATTTCATCGGATCAATGCCGCGGCTGGGTCTCGAATGATGAGAACAATCAGGGGGCCAGCGATGATGCTTTCAAACTGTTGTACTATATCGCTGACATCCGTCTGCGAAGAGGGTTGCTTACAGTGATCGACGCGACCAATGTTGCGGTCGAAGATCGCAAGGGGCTCATTGCATTGGCGAAAAAGCATCATTGCTTTGCAGTAGGCATCATCTTCAATCTTCCTGAGCAGATCTGCATCGATCGCAATAGCCAACGGCAGGATCGCTCGTTCGGCCCCCACGTGATCTACAGGCAAAGGCAGCTGCTTCGAAAGGGGCTTGGCAAGATTCGATTCGAGGGCTTTCGCTCTTGTGTCGAGTTTAAAAGTGTCGCACAGGTAGAAAATGCGCAGGTCGTCAGGACGCTTTTGTGGAACAATCTCAAGTCAGAGCCAGGGCCCTTTGATATCATCGGAGATCTCCATGGATGCTGCGATGAGCTCGAGGAACTCTTGAAAAGACTCGGATACGTTTGGGAGGTTTGCTCCAAACCGGAAGGTTCCGAGTTGTATCTTGATCGCGTGCCCAAGCATCCCGAGGGCCGACGAGCAATCTTTGTGGGAGATTATGTCGACCGAGGCCCCAGAAGTGTCGACACCCTACGGTTGGTCGCAACCATGGCTAGTCAGGGAAGTGCATTCTGCTTGCCCGGCAACCACGACGTGAAACTGCTTAGGAAACTCAACGGCAGCGATGTGCAGATCAAGCACGGATTGGCCGAGACGATCGCCGACTTCGAACGCTTAAGCCCGCCGGCCAGAGAACGGATCGAGGAAGAACTCAAGCCTTTCATCGACAAGTTGGTTTCGCATTTGATATTTGACCAAGGCAATTTGGTTGTCGCTCATGCGGGACTGAAGCTTGAGTATCACGGCAGGACCAGTGGCAGAGTGCGCGAGTTCTGTCTGTACGGAGACACCACAGGAGAGGTCGACGAATTTGGATTACCGGTCCGACTCGATTGGGCGAGCGAGTACCGAGGGGATCCATACGTCGTCTACGGCCATACTCCGGTTGCCAAGCCTCAGTGGTTAAACCGCACTGTGAATGTTGATACCGGGTGTGTCTTCGGGGGCAAGCTTACAGCGCTCCGTTATCCTGAGCAAGAGTTCGTTTCGGTTCCTGCTCTGAGAGTTTACTGCGAACCCTCAAGACCCTTTCTGGAAAATCCCAGTGCTCTTTCCTCGCAGCAGCAGTATGACAACCTATTGGACTTGGAGGATGTCCTAGGGAAGCGGATTATTTCCACGGAATTGATCTCCAATATCACGATTCGCCAGGAGAACGGGATCGCTGCGATCGAGACTCTCAGTCGCTTTGCGGTCGATCCGCGATGGCTGATCTATCTGCCGCCGACGATGTCACCGAGCGAGACCTCCGCAGAGCCAGGTATGCTCGAGCATCCGGCGGAAGCATTCGAGTATTTTCGATCGCAAGGAGTAAAGCAACTCGTGTGCGAGGAAAAGCACATGGGTTCGCGCGCGGTAGTCGTATTGTGCAAGGATGAGGGGGGTGCCATCGAGCGATTTGGAGTCGAGTCCGGTGAGACTGGAGTGATCTACACTCGGACCGGAAGACGTTTTCATAGCGACTTGGCGACCGAAACCGAACTGCTTGAAAGGTTAAGAAAAGCCTGCCAACGGAGTGGTTTTTGGGATGATTTTAAGACCGATTGGGTCTGCTTGGACTGCGAATTGATGCCATGGTCGGCCAAGGCCTTGGAGTTGCTCAAGACGCAGTACGCGGCTGTAGGAGCAGCCGGACGAATGAATCTAGAGCCGGTCATGGCGTCGCTTACCCAAGCCGCAGAGAGGATCGATCAACCCGAGCAAGCAGGCTTGCTCAAAGGTTTGATCGATCGATTTGGGAACAAGCAGGAATCGATCGATCGTTTCGTGGAGGCTTATCGGCGATACTGTTGGCAAGTAGATACGCTGGAGGATTGGAAGATAGCGCCGTTTCATTTGCTAGCGACCGAAGGTACGGTGCATACAGATCGCGATCACTGTTGGCACATGGAACAACTCGAGAGACTGTGCGATGCCGACCAAGAGATCCTGTTAGCGACGGAGTATCTCGAAATCGATCTTCAGGACGACTCGGCTCGGCAGCGGGGCATCGAGTGGTGGGTTAGTAAGACATCCAAGGGGGCCGAGGGGATGGTTGTCAAACCCAAGAGTTGGATTGTGCGGAGTAAGACTGGTTTAGTCCAGCCGGCGGTTAAGTGTCGGGGCAGTGAGTACCTGCGGATCATCTATGGGCCGGACTATGACACCGAAGAGAATCTTTCGAGACTCAGAAAGCGGGGTTTGGGTCGCAAGCGTTCGCTTGCATTGCGCGAAT
>JBJTAQ010000488.1:0-2204 GCA_046090945.1 Pirellula sp. | reverse complement strand
CCAAGCACCAGCGGTATAGAACCGACGGCTAAGAGGCCAAACAGGCTACTTCGCAGAAAGCTTCGACGGAGCAAATCAATTGAAGGTGTCACAGCCAAGTTCCTCGGAGTTTCAAATAGAAAGGATCACAGCCCAAGCATCTTCTACGACTCTCTGTTCGTGGTCAATACCGTGACGACTTTACAGACACCTTCCGTTATTGAAACTTGTCGGGAAACAACCAGACCAGGATACGATAGGGCCAGGGATGGGACCATGGGTTTGCCCAGGGTATCACTGCGGAGATGATACCTAGGAACAGTGCGAGATAGACAAGACCTCGCCAGAAAGGTTTCGGTGCCGAACGGTCGATAGCAGGTATTGCTAGCCATATCCAACCGGGGATGATCCAGAACAACCAACGGAATCCGCTAGAAACGCCGCCATAATTCCGATCGACTTGGTCTCGCGAACCATAGAAGACGATGCACGCCAGGGTGACGCACAAGAGTGCTGCAGCGATTCCGCTTTCGCTCAAAATCCAGCGTTTGAAACCGGATAGTTGATTGGGACCGATCGACTCGCTAGGGTAGGTCTCGTTGGTTTCGAGAGCTCTTGGGCCGCGCAAGAGCCACAGCATGCCTCCGACCAGACTCCAAAGCCAGATAGGAGTTAGTGATACAACACCGTGGTGTCCGACGGTAAGTTGCACTAAGTAGTTCCATCGATCGGGTTCGCCCAGATCCACTCCTTTTTTAGATCCAGGCAACCAGTAGGATTTGGGGTAATCGTACCAATCATCCCACTCGTAGATGTTCCAGGTTCGTTTAAGTTCGGCGGTAAGTTTTGGAGGATCTTGGGCGGCAAGAGCGACTCGATGGGAACTCGATTCATCGAAGACCTGATAGACGCCTTCGAGCCGAGCTTGGATCACTCGAGCATCGGGAGAGATCGACGCTTTGGAGTTCCCTAGTTGCTGACGTATCTGTTGGATCCATGGAATTTGATCCGGAAGTTCTTTGAGTTTTTTCAGATCGTCTTTTCGATCGATAGCCTGTTGGAGGCTTGAGAGATCCAGGTCGACTTGTCCGATCTTCGGTCCTAGACCGCGATGGGAGTAAGGTGGCCGCCAATCACCGTGTGCCCAGAGATTTGTCAGCAGGAAGGCAGCAGCGATCGAGGCGGAGCCTAGTCCGAACCCGATGAGCATTCTTTTCGGATCAGCCAGAAAGACGATACCACCGATCGCTGCAGCCCAAGCCAGCGCAGGCAATTCGCATGCGACGCACAATGCGGCGGCGATACCGAGGCTCAGGTGGGTATTCCAGGGCGCTATCGAGCGGCTCTGGGTGGCTCTGAGGATTTGCCAAGCCAAGGCGAGGCTGATCGAAAAGAAAATAGCACCATGAAGATGGTTGTTAAGAGTTACGACGAAGGTGGTAAGGAACGTACCCCATATCGCTATAGATAAGACAATCATACGAGTCCAGGCGCGGTGCACATGCGATTCAAGCCATCGATGCAACCAGCACCACCAAAGAACCAGTGGGATCAGATTGACCAGGATAAGCACGATGCGGCAGATCAGGAAAGGGTCTTCGGTTAGCGATTTGCCACGCAAGGCGTGGGTTGCCATCATGACCGGTTTGGTCACAGCAGCGAGCATGAGGGTCAATAGCGGAGGCTTGCTGGAGTAGCTGTGTTCCTGGCCATCGGCTCCACGATGGCGGACCATGTCGATGGTATTCCATAGTTTCGACTTGCCTTTGGAATCCAGAATCTCGACGATCGAGTCTATTTCCCAGCGTCCTTCTTGAGTCAGGGCTGCAATGGCGCTCCATCGCGATCGATCGTTGGCGCTCAAGAAGGGGACTTCATTGTTGATCGCGCTGACCCCGAGGATACGGGCGGTTTGAACTGCGATCGCCAGGACGATCATCCACCAACCTAAGGTTCGGGTCGATAGATTCGGCGAGCCACTCTCGAAGTCTAGTCTCATGATTCGACGTTGTTGGATGAATTCGCAGGTCGTTGTGTGTCCGAGGTGTCAGTCCGCTGCGCGACGGAGTACACGCTTCTTGGAGGATTGTAGTTTGCAACCAGCAACTCGGCGATCAGTCCAGTCGCGAAAGCTTGGATACCCACGACAATCAGTAGGATGGAGACATAAAAACTAGCTCGTTCGTGCAGGTGCAACGGGTTTTCATAACCGGAAATGGCTAGTC
>JBJTAQ010000487.1:0-1364 GCA_046090945.1 Pirellula sp. | reverse complement strand
AGCGTTTGGCGTCGGGAGCTAATCGAATCTGAGAGACTTTCCCCACGAAGGGTAGGGTGGCGATCGGATCGCTGTGAGCTTGAGGGTCGAGGAGTTCCAGGCGGGCAAATTTTCCAACCATGAGTTCTCCAGAACCGATCCAAGCCGAGGCGGTGATGGCTGATGAAGTGGCTGGCGGTGTTTTAGCCAGTCTGGTCCATCGATCCGCCAACGCGATGGTTTGGTCCAAGCCGAGTGCTCCCTGTTCGATCCAGGATTGAATGGTTTGAATTTCCTGAGCCGTAGGTTGCGGAGAGTCCTCAGGCGGCATTTTGGGTTGGTCCAATCCCAGCATTCGCCTGAGCACGAGCGATTCTTGAGGTTTACCCGGGACCAAGGCAGCACCGGCATCTCCTCCTTGACGCATCGCCGCCAAGGAATGGAGTTTCAAGTTCGACTCGTGCTCGGTTGGGTTATGGCACGAGACACAGTACTTGACAAAAATCGGCTGGATTTCCGATACGTAAGGGTTTACCGCATCGGTGGGGTTGGCAGTCTGAGCTTGGCACCAGGCCACCGCAAAGAGAAACGGCAAGATCGGCAGGATTCGAATCGAGAACCGAAGATAGGTGGTCAGGGCAAGCATCGACTTGGCAGGAACTTTGAAGGTGCTGAGGGGCGAAACGTATCGGCTCTAATTCTACCCGAGGATGGTTGTCAGGAACCCCACATGGCTGTTATTCTAAGCGGTTTCCGACCGCAATTTTTTTAACGATTCCTCTAGGTAATTGGAGACCTTTGAAGATGGCAAGACCTGTGACTTTGTTTACTGGCCAATGGGCTGATTTACCGTTGACCAAGATGGCTCAGTTTACCAAGGACGCGGGATACGATGGGATCGAGTTGGCCTGCTGGGGAGACCATTTCGAGGTCGACAAGGCGAACGCAGATCCAGGCTATTGTAAAGCCAAACGCGACTTGCTCGATAAGCTCGGACTGCAGTGCCATGCGATTAGCGCGCACCTTGTCGGACAAGCGGTCTGCGATCCGATCGATGGGCGTCACAAGGCCATCCTGCCACCTTATGTATGGGGTGATGGCAATCCAGCCGGTGTGAATCAGCGCGCTGCCGACGAACTCAAGAAAACCGCTCATGCAGCCAAGAAATTCGGCGTGAAGGTGGTCAATGGGTTTACCGGCTCAAGTATTTGGCACCTGAATTACTCTTTTCCTCCGGTTCCTCAGTCGATGATCGACGATGGGTTCAAACAATTCGCAGATCGTTTCAATCCGATTCTCGATGAGTTCAAAGCTTGCGGAGTACGATTCGCATTGGAAGTCCATCCGACGGAAATCGCGTTTGACATTTACTCGGCCAAGATGGC
>JBJTAQ010000486.1:0-2621 GCA_046090945.1 Pirellula sp. | reverse complement strand
CAGGTTAGCAATGTGACTGCTGCACTTGTCGGAGTTCAGGGGTTGACGATCGATGCGACGGGTTCCTTCAAGCTCAATACCTCGAGTGCTGACAATGGGCCATTGGTTGATTGGACGACCGCGTCGGGCATCGATAATGACCCGTTGAACGTCATGCCCGACCTTGCGGTTACCAAGTCTCAACTGCTCAGTGCGATCGCGTCTGCGAGATTGACACTAGCCGTCGGCAACGACGATGTTGCGAGTCTAAGTGCGGATATACGGGTCGAACAACGCAATGTTCTGGGGCAGAAGCTTTACTTGCTAGGAGCTGAAAACGTTGAAGCATTCCTCGGGCTTGAATCCGAGGATCTTGGGATCCAACTGCGATACGGCATCGTTGCAGGTGTTCTGACTTCCAGCGGATTTGCCCTTCAGGGAAGTGCTCAAGCAGAGGCGACAGGGTTTGATTTTATCCTTTCAGGAGTCGTAAAGGTTGAAGTAAATCAAACCGGCACGGCATGGAACCAACTGGTCCCACTACCGATTTCCGAAACAGAAAAGTTGGTTTCGTTTGTTGATGGACAGAAGTTCACTCGCTTCGAATTGCCGACTGATTTTGATATCGTTTTGAGCGCTAATTCCGTTCTGACTGAACTCCTTTACGACTTGGCCCGCGAAGTGGATTCGATTTACGAATCACTCCAAACCAAACAGGATTCAAACGGCACCCCGCTAGCAGGCAGTCCGCTTGTCTCGTATCTACCTGGTACAACTCTATCGATTGATGATTTGCTTCCAGTTAAGAAACTGACTCTCGGTGGAAAAAACATCGCCTACTACCTTGATTACATGGATTACCTGAGCGATCCGACTGGCAAGCAAGCTCCTGCCAATCCTGAATCGCTACCGACCCCGGACCTTGACTTCAACCAAGACGGTATCAATGAGACGGCCCCAACTCTACGCGGGCTGATCGCCTACCTGAATAAATACTGGGTCAAGACGTTCAGCAAAAATGCTACAGATGAACTTAAGCTGTCTCTGACGCCTCGCGGGATCGCTTTCAGGATCGCGTTGTCGACCGATGAAAACGTCCAAACCGAGCTGAACATAGATACTGCTCTGGAGGGATTCCCCCTGAGCTTCGATGCAGGTGCTAAATTCTCGCTCAATGCGAAGACCGCGATCGATATCGGTTTTGATTTGAACTGGGTCAACCCCGCCTTCCGATTCGACGTCAACAATCTGGCTCTTTTCCTCAAGGGCAACACGAATAACCTCGTTGCAGTTGGTGCTTTTGGTCCACTTGCCGTGAACATCGGTAGTCAGGACGGTCAAAAGGGTGTCGTCAGTGTGGATCTAGGCGGGGCGATATCGGTCGTCGACGGTCGCTTTACATTCACCCCTGCTTCGAATTCATTCGATGTTCTCCTGCCGGTCTATGTAACTTTGGCCGGAGTGAATCTAACCAGCGGTACTCTTCCAACGGTGCATGTCGCTGGTACGATCTTCGGCCCGAATGCAGGATTTACTCTCGAGGCTAACCATTTTGAAAATCTGCTTGACTTCTCGAACTTGACCGTCATCGAAATCATCCAGATGTTCCCCGATTTCCGAGATTGGTTGAGGGACGAAGTCAATAACTCGGATTCGTTCTTGGCGAAAATTCCCTTTGTGGAATATGGCTTGAACCAAGTTCTCCAGTTGGCCAATGCGTTTGACGAACGAGTCTACTCCAGGATCGACTTCAATAAGCCTAGAGTGGATCTGCCGTTCCGTGGAGACGATGGACAAATCGCTGCGAATCAAAAGATTTTCGTTTCGCTTACCTCGGCCTTCGATGACACGGTAGTCGGCAAATACGTTTCGTTCCTGGATTCCAATGGAAAGGTTACAAGCACCTTTGAGATTCGCTCAAAGATCGATGGCAATCAGTTGGAGTTGGGTGCGGAATCAGCAACGGCACTGTCGGGCTCCTTCGTAGTTCACGAAAAGATCGAGAAAATCAAGACGATGCAGGAACTGGCCGATGCGATAAATCGATCCGGAATCCTCCCGTCGGGTATGTATGTAACCTTCGACATCGAAACTCAGATTTTCAGCATCCCGTTCGCTTTCAGTCAATCGATGCCATTGATTAACTCGCCGATTGATCTAGGAGTCGGATTCGAAGGGTTCTCGCTCTCTACGAATGCTCAAGCGGCTATCGATGTTGAGATTCGCGGAAGCGCGACATTGTATGTCGATCTCGATGGGTTCGTTCTCAGTGGAACCGGAGGCAATCTAACCAGCGGGTCGACAACATTCAGCTCGGCTACGTTTGAATTCAAAGATTTCATGGTGAACCGTGAACTCAAGGTGGGTGGCAAGGTTTACAAGATTAAAAAATTGCTAACCGCGAACTCAGTAGAACTCGATCGGATAGCAAGTCAGTCTTTGACAGATACAGATTTCTTGATTCGCGAAGGCCTAACCTTTGGCGTGTTCCAACCACGGATTTCGGCGGGTGTTCTAGTCGAAGTCATGGATCTGGAGGTCCAAGGCCAACTGGCATTCTTGGGGATTACCGCAGGTGGCCCTGGAACTGGCTCGGGTGTCGAAGTGGATGTGGATATCGATCTCCTGCTGGATCGCAATCC
>JBJTAQ010000485.1:0-4542 GCA_046090945.1 Pirellula sp. | reverse complement strand
CTTGAAAGCTTGCCTCAGGAAAAACGCGCTCAATGATCGATTCAATCATCTCAAAGGTCAGCCAATTGGCTTGGCCTATCGCTTCTTGCAGGGCAGGGCTCAAAAAGGGTTCATAGAATCCAAGTTCCGAGGCGACTGCATCGACGAGCGTCTCAATCGGATCGTCCTCTGCACGATACGCTGGATCGGCCGGGATGCGATGGGTCGTCATTCGATGAGCGATCTCATGCCACTTGGTGAAGTACCTTCGCGCATACTTCTCCCCCGTGCTCTCTTCGCGGCAATCGACAACCGCGACGAAACGATCATGGCCCAAATAATCCGCGTTGATTCGTTGGATCAAAACGCCGAAGGTGGGTATTTCCGGATCGTCGAATCGAGCGCGAAGGCCTGCAAAAACATACTCTCCCAAACCGCGAGCGTACTTGGTCGTGAGACGATCAAAGTCGTCGTCGGTATGAATCTCTTCGACGACCATCGAAAGATTTCGAGTGATCAAGTTCTCGAGCCCAGCAATATCCTCAATACCACCTGGGCCAATCCCACCAGAATCAGCGACCCATGAATCCACCAACTGCCGGCATTGCACAACAATGCCAACAGCCGGATCGGTCGATTCTATCCCAAGAGTGGTTGCTAGTTGATGAACCTCGGGCGAGGGACTCGGCCGGATCATTCCTTATCCATGAATTCCTTGACGCCGTTATAAAACTTTTTCCAATCGAGCTTTTCACCAAGATCCTTGGTGCGGCCGGCTCGCGTGGCTACGATCTGACGGTACATATTGAACAGGGTCAGCGTCTTTTTGAAGGACAAATGCTCCTTCTCAGCAAATCGAGCCAGTGAACTTGGAATCGGAACCTGGAAGTTCGGATCACGACTCTCCTTGCTCGCTTTGCCGGCCATCAAGAAATCCAAGGATACGCCAAAGACTTGTGCAATGCTGTAGAGATTCTCAGCGCTGACGTTCCGCTTGCCACTCTCCAACTCAGACAGAAAGCTTTTACTCAGACCTACCTTGGAACAAAGTATTTCTTGCGTCCAACCCAGTTCCTGTCGCTTCTTGCGGATTCTCTCTCCGACTGTCATGATAGCTGCCACTCACCTATAGAAGTTATAAAAATCGTTCGCTTAAACAGATTAAAGAGTTTACTTGGAAAATCAAGCGAATTCAATCGTCCGGTACGATTTTCTCCTATATGGCGAACCCTTAGGTGGGTTTAAGAAAACTAATGGATTTTCTCATTTACGGGAGAACCCCCCTAGCCGTTGTTTGAGATTATCTGCTAGGTAACTCCGGCATACGTTGGACACAAAACATTACAAGGAGGAAAGCAACGTGAAAACTAGCTCGAGACTTGCAAATCGGGGGATAAATCTCTGGACCACAAGGAATTCTTGGCTTTTGACACTCCTTGCAATGCTATCGTCAGGCTCGATCTCAAAGCTTTACGCACAGCATCGGCCCGAAGAGGTCATCGCTCAGTCGAGCCAATTACTAACCGAAACGATGTCCCAGCCCCTGGGCAAAGTTCCGCGATCGATGATCGAAAATGCCCATGGCGTGGCCATTATTCCAAATGTCGTCAAAGGCAGCTTCATCGTCGGAGCTCGTCACGGAAAAGGAGTCTTGTTCGTCCGCGAACCCAACGGGACTTGGCATGCACCGGTCTTTATTTCATTAACCGGTGGCAACATCGGTTGGCAAGTTGGCGTCCAATCGTCGGATATCATCCTGGTGTTCAAAACCGACAAAAGCATCCAAGGCGTGCTGAACGGTAAACTGACGCTCGGTGCCGATGTCTCAGCAGCCGCAGGACCGGTAGGAAGGTCCGGTGGAGTTGGTACCGATGGTCAGTTGCAAGCCGAGATTTATACCTATGCACGAAGCCGAGGTCTTTTTGCAGGGGTCGCCATCGACGGGTCGGCGTTACAAGTGGACCGCATCGCAACCGGGGCTTATTATCAAATCACTTCGATCAACCAAACTCCGGTCGTACCACCTGCTGCTCAGCAACTGACCGAAGCGGTTGCAAAATATGCCGAACAGATTGCCCAAGGCAACGCGACTCCCGCTTCGGTCAAAGCCGTAGGTGCCACGGAATCCGAGGTTGTACGCGGTCAAATCGTCCAACTAGCGCCGGCACTTTTTGATCTACTCGATCCACAGTGGAAGGAGTATCTGGGCCTGCCAGCCTGGATGTTCCTCGGCGGAGCCGCTCCGAACGCCGAAGAAATCAAAACGATTCTTGGACGCTACGAAACCGTTGCCAAGGACCCGAGGTTCGCAAGCTTATCGGCGCGTCCAGAATTTCAGTCGGTGCTGAGCCTGCTGAAACACTACAACGAATCGCTGGCCCCAAACCGGCAATCACTTCAATTGCCACCTCCGCCGCCGGGTGCCAGCCAGCCCGTTTTGCCAAATTAAATCCTGCAAACACAAGGCTCGTTGAAGCTAGCGATTTGCCGAATCTCGCACTGCAGGGTGATTGAGCAAGTATTCGCGGCGCCGCTGAGCAAAAAGTTTTAAGGACATCGATGGCCTGAACCCTTGAGGGTCGGCCATCTCGTCGGACGTCGTTGTCAGGAAGTCTTGAGTCGAACTCATCTTCCGAGAATCGAGCTCGACGAGTCGCTCGATGCTCTTTCTGGCGAGGGCAACGGTTTTCCCAAGTTTTTCCCAATCCAAGTCATCTTGGGCGACTTGGTGAACATACTTCAAATAGCGCTCGCGGTACTCAGGGACTTGTAACAAACGACTGCGCAAAGGTCGTTCCGGATTTTCGAGCCCAATCAGTGGATCCAACGCAAAGGGGTTTCTCGCCATGGGTTGCAAACTGCCCTGCGGCCCATCTTCAGGCCTCCTTGCCTGAGGTGCTCTCTCCTCAGGCCGGCGATCCTCAGGCCGGCGATCCTCAGGGCGACGATCTCCGGGAATAGGTCCGCCTGGGCCTCCTGGGCCACGCGGACCAAATCCTGGACCTCCCATTCCTGGACCCATCGCTGCAGTAAAGGCCTCATTCATGTCGTGGGGAATCAGATGGAATTTCTTGTCCTCGTCCAAGTAGATGCTGTAGTCGCTACCTCGAACCCAATAACCATCGTTGTTGATCAACGCGATATCGAGCGCTAAGAAACGCAAGACGCCGTCGACGTCCAAGATAGGCTCGATCTTCGTTGGGAGTTCCCCGATCGGTGTTTCGTTCAGCGCGCGACACAATTCGATCAGTGCAGTCCATGATTTTTTATTGTCGTTGTTCTTGATCTCATACAGGCGTTTGTAAGCCTCCGGCTCATCGCCTAGATATTGAAGACTGCCGCCTCCACCGGGGCTGCCTGGGACCTTCCACCGCACCCCCTTGGTTGTGTCGTATCGCTCAGCCAAGAATATCTTGTCGAACTGCTGAGCGTTTTGATAGACGCCCCAATCCTCCCCATTGATCACTACTCGAACAAAGTTCACCGAAGGAGTTGGTAGATAGCGGTTGGCGATGCTCGAGTAGAGGACCGAATGCATTAGCGTTGGATCGCCATTGGAATTCAGCAGGTTGAGTGTCTTGTAGCCTAAGAGTCGTTGCTCGGGGTCGTCCATATCCATCGTGATATTCAGAGATCGTTTAGAACCGGACGGAACCATCCCAAATGAGGAGGCACCACGGAAGCTGACACCTACTTTCGAATACGTCTTGCCGTCGACACGCAACGTTGCATCGACTTCGATATCCGTAGGCTTGAAGTCCGCGAGCTCCGACTCCCAATCGTCGTGTTCGAATTCCAAGAAGAGGGTGCGCACAACGTTCAAGTCGTACAGAGGAAGATCCGCGGAGTATCGATCAACTTGGTCTTCGGTTAACCGCACTCCCGGTTTACCCGGCTCGCGCGGGCCACCAGGGCCACCAGGGCCACCAGGGCCATCTGGCCCTGGTCCGCGACCACCTCGACCACGGAACCCAGGACCGTCCGCGTTCCCCAGAGGAGGGCCGCCAGGTCCTCTGGGCTCTCCTCCAAATCTCGGGCCTCCGGGACCGCCGAATCCGGGACCGCCGAATCCGGGGACTCCAAAGCCGCCACCTCCAGGCGCGGACCTGGCCTCCTCCCTTGCTGAGTCCCGCTCTTTTCGATCAAGCCATCCATTGTCATCCCGGTCGTATTTCTTGAGCAATGGCCGATCGGGACCCATCCCTGGTGGACCGCCCCTACCAGGACCACCAAAACCAGGAAATCCAGGAAATCCACCTTTGGGGTCTTGTGGTCTGGGATCATCCCGCCTCGCATCTTGCTGCACGGGGGGAGTTTGGCAAGCAGCGACTACATCGATTGGGACGGTACTTCGCCAGCCCTTCCAGCAGGCGCTGCCGAAGTCCAAGGACGAACACTTCCGCCAGCCCGGGAAACTCCAGGGCCGATCGCGTCAGGAGCACCAATCCACGTCGGTGCCGTGTCATGAGGCGGTATTGCTCCCGCACGATGCCGTCCAACTCGCCCCGGATATCGGACGCCTTCCGGCGGCGCAGCCCGGCTTCCAGCAGTGGCCATTGGCCC
>JBJTAQ010000484.1:0-2011 GCA_046090945.1 Pirellula sp. | reverse complement strand
AATACCGACAGCACACTCGGTCGCTTGGTCGCATCCTGATCTTTACGTTCGACAAGCCACTTCATCGCCAGTAGTGCTTGCCAGCTAGCGATCACCCCTACCGCAGGTCCGATGACTCCAACGGTATCACAAGATCCCGCGGTGTTCGGCGGTGGTGCGTCGGGCAACAGGCACCGGAAACAGGCGGTGTGCTCTGGTTCAATCAACATAGCTTGGCCTGCCGCACCGACTATCCCTCCGTGGACCCATGGAAGTCCTGTGGCCACGCAAACGTCATTGATGAGATAACGAACCTCAAAGTTATCGGTGCCATCTACGACCAAATCGATCCCTTGAAGCATTTGGCGAATATTGCGATGGGTCACATCGGCGACGATCGGATCGAGTTGGATTGCCGAATCGATGGCTGCCAGATGGCCAGCCGCCGCAACGGCTTTCGTGGCGTGATACTCGGCGTCGCGCTGCGTGTACAGGGCTTGCCGAGGTAGATTGTCGAGCTCGACCCAATCGCGGTCTATCAATCGCAAAAAGCCAACACCACAGCGGGCCAATCGTTCTGCAATGGTCGAACCGAGCGCCCCGAGGCCGACAACCGCTACACGTGCATTGGTCAGCATTCGCTGACCATCAACACCCACCTCTTTGAAAGCGATCTGTCGGCGAAAACGATCTTGATGGTTTGTCATACAACTCCCATCTCAACGCAATGGTTTACTTTTTGCGACGGAGGGCTTCTGCAACGGCCGATCCCATATCCGCTGGAGAAGCTGCAACGACGATCCCGGCTGCTTCTAGGGCTTTTACTTTCTCAGCCGCCGTTCCTTTACCACCCGTGATGATGGCTCCCGCGTGACCCATCCGCTTACCCGGCGGCGCAGTTCTTCCTGCGATGAATGCAGCCACCGGCTTGGTGACGTGATTCTTCACATACTCTGCCGCCTTCTCCTCAGCATCTCCACCGATCTCTCCGATCATGAGAATCACCTCGGTTTGCGGATCCTTTTCAAACCTTTCGAAGATATCGATATATGACGTCCCGACGATGGGATCGCCACCCAATCCAATGCAACTCGACTGCCCGAGCTTCAAGTTGCTGGTTTGCCAAACAGCTTCATAGGTCAATGTTCCGCTCCGGGACATAATTCCAACCTTGCCTGGTTGATGAATGTACCCAGGCATAATCCCGATCTTGCACTCCCCTGGAGTTATAACCCCCGGGCAGTTCGGGCCGATCAACACCGACTTGCTTCGCTTGACCACATCGTAAACATGAACCATGTCCAGAACGGGAACACCTTCGGTGATCGCGCAGATGACTTCGATTCCGGCATCCACCGCTTCGAGAATGGCATCTGCCGTGAACGGCGGTGGAACAAAAATCATGGTGGCATTGGCACCGGTCTGCTTGACGGCTTCCTCGACCGTGTCGAAAACAGGCAACCCTTCGACGGTTTCCCCGGACTTGCCAGGCGTAACGCCCCCGACCATCTTGGTGCCGTACTCTTTGCAACCCTTGGTGTGAAAGGCTCCAGATTTGCCCGTGATCCCTTGGCAGATAACCCGGGTGTTTTTATTGACTAAAATGCTCATATCGTTATGCTCTGCTGCTTGCTTGATGGATTGTTTCGGGTGGGTTATTTGCCGACGGAGGCGACAACCTTCTTGGCTGCATCGGTCAGATCGTCTGCCGAGATAATCGCGAGCCCGCTTTCGCGGAGCATCTTCTTGCCCTCCTCAACTTCGGTACCTTCGAGTCGGACAACCAGCGGGACTTGGAACCCGACTTCTTTCGACGCATCGATGATGGCTTGGGCGATGGTTGTGCACCGCGCGATGCCTCCGAAGATGTTCACAAGAATCGCCTTAACGTTCGCGTCCGAAAGAATGATTCGAAACGCCTCGGTAACTTGTTGGGTGTTGGCACCACCGCCGACGTCCAAAAAGTTTGCGGGGGCTCCGCCGTGATGTTTGATGATATCCATCGTGGCCATCGCAAGCCCAGCTCCATTGA
>JBJTAQ010000483.1:0-1007 GCA_046090945.1 Pirellula sp. | reverse complement strand
GCTGCGTCTTAGGGTATACTGGCCCATCGACCGAAAAAACCACGACTCTTTGACACCTCTATATCGATGGGGTTCTTCATGCAACGCCAGTCTCTGCGTCTGACCAAACAAGGTATTTTTATCGCACATTGGGCAATCGAACTCATGGCGGGCATTTTGTTATTCCTGATTGTCTCGGGAATGTTGATCGGCTCGCAACCCAACCTCGCTTTACCGATGCTCAGGGTCTCCGGTTTTTTGAACACCTGGATCTACCCCTGCCTGCAAATAGCTCTCATCATCGGCGTGATGCTAACGATGGCAGCACCTAAGTCCTCTGGTGTCGCCCCTTGGGGAATTGCCTGCCTTTCGCTTACCATAGTTGCGAACCTCTGGCCTACCATCGTTTATTGGTTTGACCTACCATTGCGTTGGCTCGGTTCCTCAGGGGTGGGCATCGTTCCGATTGTCCAAGCGATCTTTTTTACTGCGATGCTATTGCAGTTAGCTCGCTGGGTTCTCAAAACAGAGCGATCCGACTCGCAAAATCATGAAAAAGACCGCCTCGACGTTCAAAACTGGAGTAGCACAGTCTCCGGCCTAAATACTTTGCTGATCTCGAGCCTGATCTTTTTGGCGATCCTGTGCGGCCTTGCATTCGTGCCGAGTTTCCAGCTGTTGATATTCAGGCTGCTTGGAATGTCTGCCTTTATCCTCCCGCTACTTGGACTTTTCGGGGCGCTGATCTTGCTAGCGCAGTTCAGTCGTCAGGTCTATCGTGTGAATCGATTGCTAAGAACTAGTGGTAACGAAACTGCTGGGGCTGATGCAATTTGGGATCAAATACCTGCAGACTCTCTTCGACCGTCGATCGTGCTTCCTGCCATTTTAGCTTTGGCTTCCTTTGGGGCTTACCAAGCGGCATCCTATTGGCTAGCGCCGGAATATATGAAACGGCAACTCGCCAAAATGAAACTCGATTTCCCAATGATTTCTACAAACCCTGCAACTCCAGACGCTTCGATCGG
>JBJTAQ010000482.1:0-1496 GCA_046090945.1 Pirellula sp. | reverse complement strand
GTACGCCCGACGCTATCTTTGTCCATCGACTAATTTGCGAATGTCCACTTTTCAACCTCGTATCCGTTGTCTCTGTATCCGTTGTCTCTGTGTCCGTTGTCTCTGTATCCGTTGTCTGAGTTTCTGACGGCTGATTATCCGTCGAATCAACTCCGAGTAACCAGTGCAGGGAACAAGTCCCCGCCACCCCTAGCAGCAAGTCTATGACGCACGACTAGGTAGCACTCTTACCTTGCTTAATCTTGACCACCTCGCCCACATACCGAACACCCTTGCCCTTGTAAGGTTCGGGCTTCCTCATCGAGCGAACGTAGGCTGCGAACTGGCCGACAGCTTGCTTATCACAGCCTGAAACGTTGATATGCGTGTTGTCCGGGCAAACGACGTTCAAGCCTTCAGGAATCGGTAGTTTGATCTCGTTGGCATAACCGACTCGAAGCGTCAGGACTTTGTCCTTGACAGAGGCTTGGTATCCAACCCCTTGTACCTCGAGCTTCTTCTCGTACCCGTTCTTGACGCCCAGAACCATGTTGTTGATCAAGGCCCGCGTAAGTCCATGAAGTGCTCTGGACATCCGCTCGTCATTGCCTCGGGCAACGTTCACTGTTTTACCGTCCTGAGCGACATCCACGGTGATTTCATCCCTGTGGACGAAGGAAAGCTTACCTTTCGGGCCTTCAACGTTCACCGTGTTGCCCTCAACGGCAACTTTCACACCGGCTGGAATTTCTACCGGTTTGCGACCAATCCGAGACATCGAAAATTCTCCTGGAATGTATGCTTGGGAGACCAAGCAGTCTTCCACACTAAACCTTGAAATGAATTAACAAACTTCGGCGAGAACCTCGCCACCCAACTTGTGCTGACGAGCTTCGCGATCGCTGAAGACACCCTTGGAGGTGCTAACAATCGATATCCCCAGACCGTTTAGGACCGGACGGAGCTCGGAACACTTCATGTAAACGCGTCGACCAGGCTTGCTGACACGGCGCACGGTTTGAATCACTTTCTCACCGTTGGGACCATACTTCAGTTCGATCCGCAAGTGCTTGCCAGGTTCTGCCTCGACCTCTGAATAATCCCAAATGTACCCTTCACGCTTCAGCACGTCCGCAACGCTGCGTCGCAGGTTTGACATAGGAACATCCACAAAGGTCCGCTCAATGCGGATCGCGTTACGGATTCTTGTCAGCATGTCTGAAATTGGATCATTGATCATCTTGTTCTACCCCGCCCCTACCAGCTTGATTTACGTACACCAGGGATCAGACCTTTGTCAGCCAAATTGCGGAAACAAATCCGGCATATGCCGAACTTGCGATAAACGGCCCTGGGGCGTCCGCACAACTTGCAGCGGTTTTCACGCCGCGTCGAAAACTTAGGCTCGCGATTCGCCTTTGCGATTTTGCTTTTGCTTGCCACCGGTTCGCTCTTCCAATCAAAACAAAGTTATGAATAAAATCGAATCTCTACGCCGTCTTCTTCTTGGGTGCACG
>JBJTAQ010000481.1:0-6342 GCA_046090945.1 Pirellula sp. | reverse complement strand
AACAGCAGCAGCAACAACAAAGACAGCAACAGCGTCAGAAGCAACAGGGTAGGCAGCGGCAACAACAGCATCAAGAACAACCCGCCGATCAATCTCAGCCCAGCGGGGGGAATGGTCCCGGGGATGTCGACGAAAAGGATATCGGCGACAAGTCTGGTTGGGGAAACCTACCACCTGCTGCTAGGCAGGAAGCCCTCCAGAGCATCACCAAAGATCTGCCAAGCCATTACCGCGAAGTGATTGAGGCGTATTTCAAGCGTCTCTCCAAAACCCCGGAAAAATAGCAAGTGGATTCAAATCCAGTTCGGATTCTGATTCGTGACAAGACTTGCGGTTGCTGATACGATGAGGTTTTTGCAAAGGGCGATTCTTGCCCGTCAACCTCCGTTTCCTTGTCCCTCTCATCATTGTCAGTGATCCTATGTCCAATCCAGCCGAATCCGAATCCACCTCTTGCGGGGCACCGGTGAGCGAAGTCTCCGAACGAAAATCAGCGATTCGCAAACAGGCTCATGACAATCGTCGCTTGCAGGCTGACAAAGACGGGGTCTCTGTGGCCATCGTCGATCGCTTCATGAAGCTGCCCGAATACGCCACAGCAGCAACCGTCATGTTTTACGTCGATGTGCGTGACGAAGTTCGAACACGGCATGCACTCCCTGCGGCTCTGACGACTGGCAAACGGATCGTTGTTCCCTACTGCGTCGATGGGGAGCTTGAACTCTTTTGGCTTGAATCGATGGATGAGCTGGAGCTTGGGATGTACCGCATTTTGGAACCCCGAGCGGAGCTTCGAGCAGTAGCCTCGAAGAAGCTTCAGCCCCAAGATCTAGACTTGATCATGGTCCCGGGTGTTGCCTTCGATCGACAAGGAGGACGTACTGGGCATGGCAAAGGGTATTACGACAAACTTCTTGAGCATGCAAAATCTGAAACACCGCTGATCGCGTTGGCATTTGAATGTCAACTTTTTGATGAAATTCCGATGGACTCCCACGATATCTACATGGATAAAGTAGTTACCGAATCGGGGGTCTACCAAGGGCGTGGTAGGAAGTGATGTTCAATTCAGACTCGATTCCACGGTCGGTCAACGAACCTTGGACCGATCCCCGATGGCAAGCCTTGGTCGACGACACCTATGCCGAGGCCTTTCGCAGCCTCTATGCTCGAGTGCTGGTAACGGCTCGTGATCAAAAATGGCTTTTAGCCGCTTGCCAAAAAGCTACAGGGCATGCAAGCAGCACTATTTTGTGCGATTGTGAAGCGGGTATCGAGCGAATTCTCGATGGCAAATCGGCCGGTCAAGAAACCCCAGATGGTCGCATCGGTGCGACTCTTCAATTCCACGTGCCTAGGTTCCGAAAGGACCGCGTCGAGCATCTTGAGCGAGTATTGCTCGCTCGGCTTTCGCAAAATATTCTGACTTGTCCAACCACAAGACTCTTTAACGCTTTAGAGACCGAACCTTATTATAAGCTCGGACGAAAAATCGCTTTCTTCGGAGATGGCCATCAATTCCGTAGCCAGATGTTTGGTCAAAAGGGTTGGACGATCCCGACCTTAGGAGGCGAGTTCTTTTTGTCGCGTCGATTTGGCTATGCCGATGGAATCATGGGAGGCAATCTATGGTTCTTGGGACGAACCGAGGATGCGGCCATCGAAGCTGCTGATCGGGCCGCTCAAGCCGCCGACGCAGCAGCCGACGTCATCACTACCTTTCCAGGTGGAGTCGCTGCAAGTGCCAGCAAGGCTGGCAGCAAGTACAAATTCCTCATCGCAAGCACTTTCGCCGAATATTGCCCGACGCTCAAGCAAAAACTCGGTAGCCAATCTCGCGTTCCCGACGGCGTCAAATCCATCATGGAGATCATCGTCAATGGTTCATCGCTTGAGGCTGTAGCCAAGGCCACTTATGCAGCAGTCCATGCGGCATTAGATGTTGACGGGCTCGTTCGTATCTCCGCCGGCAACTATGGTGGCAGATTAGGCAAGTCATTCGTTTATTTGCACCCGGATAAGCACCCTGCCAACACCTAAGGTGCTTTGCATAGTCAACTCATCGAAGGTTACCGATGAAGGTCAAGGAGCGATTTTAGTTTTGTTTGAAACTTCGCTTCCTACTCTTTGACGTTGCATGTATTTATTTTTGATCTCACCTATTCCCTTCGAGTCCATCCCCGTAGCAAGGACCGCTTGAGATACGCCTGTCATCCTTACACCGCTTGCTAGCTGAATCGAGGATTCATTCCGAGCTAGCGCTAGACTCTCTAGCGATTTTTCTTGTGATTCTGCACTCTTTTGTTCTCGAATGCTTTTAGGAATCTTGGGCGGGGCGATCTTCACTGGGACATTCAGGTCCGACGCAAGTCGAGAATCCACCTCCAAATCTTCGTCTTCAATCGCATAGCTCGGAGACTCGATCCGAGTGTCGCATGCACAAGACACATTTGCTTGCGGATACTTGGTCCAAGCCGCTTCGAGCCTATCCCCGGCCCGGCTCAGCGGATGGATCAAAAGTGTTTGTAAAGAGGGAAGGTAGAAACCACCCGTGCGATTTTGAGTGTGGTTGTGAACGAAACTATCGCACATAGCCGCGCAATCGTCAGGCGAATTGGCCTGATGAAGGCAGGACTGTCCAACAGCAGATGTCCAAGCCTGCAAGCTCATCCAACCGATCATGAGTACAAGTCGCAATGATGATGGCCAAGTTAAACACATCGTGATATTCCTGGGAGTAGTGAGTCCTTTGGGATTAGATCGAAACCTTAAAGCGCCCCTCACCAGTACCACTGTCACAGTCGTCAAACTCTACCCAGCCCCCCGAATTTAACATAGGCTAGTCGAAAGTCGGTCAAAACATGCTTTCCTCGAAAACTACCCCTACTTTGGGCTCATGGTTTTCCACTCGATGCGTCGATCACCCTTGTCAGTCGTACTGGCTGCGCCGATTGTAGCGATAATCGATAGCGATGAATTCACGGATGAATTAGGACTTGAATAGGATTTTGCTGGGCGTGAAATTTCGGCTTGGGTTAGTTGCCACGTTGGTAGGTTGCCAAGTGCTAGGTTGTCAGACCCCGGCTTGGTGGGCCTATCGTAGCATGCACTGCGTAGGTCCGAGCGCAGATGGCCTTACTACGGACTATCTCGAGACTTGTGGACAGGCCCAGCAACAAAGCGCAGTTTCGGCGGCATCGAGCGACCCGCTGAAGCTTCCTCAAGAGTTACCTGGGACGCAGACCCCGGATTTGATTGCTCCTCTGAGGGACAAACTCGATCCTCAATCTTACGGGGATGAGCTCAAGCGTCTTTATCCAGAGTTACCGCCGATTGAAGGCAATTCGATTGCCATGCCCGATCCATCGGTAGCCGCATCTCCCTTGGAGTCGCTGCACGAATTAGCCCGCCAAAACCACCCAGGCTTGAAGGCGGCCGTGGCGAGCGTAGAGTCGGCACGGGGTTTGATGATTCAAGCCGGTTTACCGCCCAACCCTAGCATGGGATACGAAGCCGATACGGTTCGAACGCTTAATACTCCCGGCTACCATGGCGCCTATTTGCAGCAGACGATTATCACCGCTCGAAAGCTAGGACTATCGGCCGAGGCCGCTGCGGTCGACTATGCCAACGCGATGGTCGAGCAACGTAAGACTTGGGTTGCCGTCATGACGGAGATCCGACGTGCGTATTTCGATGTGCTCGCAGCGCGCCAACGCATGGTGCTTGCAAACGCCTTTTTTGAATTGACGCACCGCGCGTATGAAGCTCAGATTCAGTTGGTAACAGCTGGCGAGGCAGCCCCTTATGAGCCATTGCAATTGCGAGTCATTCTTACCCAAGCTCGTGCTTCATCCATCAAAGCCCAGCAGGAGTCGATCGCGGCTTGGAGACGTTTAGCCGTAGCAGTCGGTTGCCCGGACCTTCCAGTCGGTCCGATCGAGGGCCGAATTGATTGCAGTGTACCGACGATCCGCTACGAAGAAGCGTTAGCCAGAATGCAAGCGGTTCATACCGATTTGGAAATCGCTGAGAACTCTGTTCGCAAGCAACAAACACTTGTCGAGCTCGCCGATCGCCAAGTAATCCCAGACGTGAATGTTGGGTTTGTCCTGCAACGCGACTACACGTTTGAACCCGGCGCGACTACTTATAACTTGATGCTCGGAGGGGATCTACCTATCCTGAATCGAAATCAGGGGAATCGGATCGCGACTCGAGCGGAAGTGGTCAAGGCCAATCAGCAGTTTCTCAAAACGCGCAATACTCTGACCGCAGCGCTCGCCAGTGCGTTTGGGAAATATGAGGCCAGTCGGCAGTTAGCCGAATCTTTCCAAACCGATGCGCTTCGAGACCAAGTTCGAGCGTATCGTGGGGTCTATCAGCGCTACCTTGCCGACCCATCGAGTGTCAGTTTCAACGATGTCATTGTCGCCCAACAGACCGTCGCCCAAGTTCTCACCCAATACCTCGATATTCTTCAGTCGCAGTGGCAAAGCTTGGTCGATATCGGGGAGTTACTCCAGGTCGACGATCTGATGGAATTAGGTCCACTATCGGTCGTAGCGAGCGTACCGGAAATCGATACGGTTCAGTGACCCATAGTTGGTATATCTGAGATGATGCTGCCGATGAAAATTAGACGTTGTAGTAGTCGCGATACCACGCGACGAATTTGGCGACGCCCTCTTCGATTTTCGTTTTAGGCCGAAAGCCCACTGCATTAGCTAGTGAGTCGACGTCGGCATAGGTCGAAAGAACGTCTCCCGGTTGCATAGGCAGGTACCTCAAAACAGCCTTCTTTCCGATGGCTTGCTCGAGGACAGAGATGAAGTGAGATAATTCAGTCGGTTGGTTGTTGCCGATGTTATAGATCCGATAGGGTGCTGA
The DNA here is from genome assembly GCA_046090945.1 of Pirellula sp. GTDB lineage: Bacteria > Planctomycetota > Planctomycetia > Pirellulales > Pirellulaceae > JBKCUI01. Next base: position 1,452 of record JBJTAQ010000481.1, on the reverse strand, counting down.
ACTGGTGGATGGGTCAGGATGAGCCGTGTCCCAGTTCGGATCAGACTGTGGAATGATGTCCATCAGTGGCACCATAGCGTCGACAATGTCATCGACAAAGGTGAAGTCGCGTTTCATCTTGCCGTTGTTATACACGTCGACGGGCAAATCCTCGAAAATCGCCTTCGTGAATTTGAATAGCGCCATATCGGGTCTTCCCCATGGCCCGTAAACGGTAAAGAACCGAAGGCCGGTGCATGGGATCTTGTACAGATGCGCATAGCAGTGCGCGAACATCTCGTTGGCTTTCTTGGTCGCAGCGTAAAGGCTCACGGGATGATCGGTGTGGTGCCCCGTAGAAAAAGGCTGCTGGCTGTTCAGGCCGTAGACGCTCGAGCTGCTTGCAAATATCAGATGCTCGATGCTGTGGTGGCGGCAACCTTCGAGAATCGACATCATTCCATCGATGTTAGATTGGATATACGCATAAGGGTTTTCCAGCGAGTAGCGCACTCCTGCCTGGGCGGCTAGGTGAACAACCCGGTCGAATCGATGCGCCTTGAAGAGTTTGAAGATACCCTCCCGATCTTCGAGATGCAGCGGATGGAATTCAAAATTAGGATGGGCAAGCAGAAGTTTCAGGCGGCTCTTTTTCAGGTCGACATCGTAGTAATCGTTGATACTATCGAAGCTGACAACGCGGTGACCGAGGCTCAGACAACGCTCCGCAAAGTGATAACCGATAAAGCCTGCGGCACCCGTAACAAAAATGGTCTTCATGGATGTTGAGTTAAGTTCAAATCGTAAGGTTTCAGGTTGGGGCTAACTGCAGATCGCCATTGGCCTAGCTTGAGGCTCAGTGCTATCGACGATTTTAGTGTTGCTAGATTGTAAACAACAACGTCTGCCAACCAAGGCTGAACGGCCATGAATTCACGCCAATTAGGCTGATTCCAGCACCATAATACACGGACAGCACAACCACAGTGGAGCCGAGGATACAGGTTGTTGCCTTGCGAGACTGAGTTCAATCGTACTGTATCAGACCAGATCCCCGCATCAATCCATTCGACAACTCCTCGGTTTAATTCTGATTGGTACGGATTGTGCCACTGTGAACTCAATTTCCAAACGATGCTGGATCGATTTGGAGTTGATCGAGGCAGTTGGGCCAAAGCAAGCCTTTGGATCAATGCCCGATGCATAGGCGAAATTCCGATGAAATGCCAGTGTTGCTCGAGACGCTCTGGCCCGCAAATCGCTTTGGCAATCATTGATTCGAGGCTACTCATCGCGTGGTTCCATCGATGCTGTTGGGATTGCTACCAGGTGTTAGGACCGGTTCGGCAACCAGCACGGTCGAATCGCTTTTGACGGTCAGCGTGGCAGTCTGGCAAGCATGCGGGACCAGCGCCGATTGCCAAAGCGATTTGCGGGCCAGAGCGTCTCGAGCAACACTGGCATTTCATCGGA
>JBJTAQ010000480.1:0-1940 GCA_046090945.1 Pirellula sp. | reverse complement strand
ATCGGCTTGGCTTAAGTGACCTACCTGCAAAACGTGAAGCGCCTTGACAGGCTCTAGGAGGTTTTCCAAAAGTTCTAGCCCTTGGGCGGTAATCTCCACCAGGACAGTCCTCCGGTCATTTTCGCTACGCACACGCTTGACCAAACCTCGCTCCTGCAACTTGTCAATCATCCGTGTGATGTCTGGAGCACGGGAGATCAGTCGGTTCGACAGCTGTAGGGTTGGGACTGGCTTGGGATTGGCTGCTTGCAAAATCCGAAGCACGTTGTACTGCTGAGAGGTCAAATCCCAGGCTTGGAACAATTCGTCTTCGAGGCCTTTGAGGCGGTCGTAAGTTCTCCAGAGCGAGAGGTAGACCTCCTGCTGCTGGGAATCGAACTTCCGGGTTTTGCTCTCGGGTCGCGAACTCATCCTGACCATAATAGTCGTCTAAACAACTATTGTCCAGACAGCAAAACCGGTTTTTTTGTGGGCTTTTTGGGGCGAGGCGACGGGGAATTGGTGGGTTAGAAAAGCCACATCGCTCCGAACGTCATCCACAAGGGAATCGTCAGGAGGCTCAGTAATGAAGTCCCTACGACGACGACCCAAGCCGTTTGGACATCCTGGTCGTAGAGTCGAGTCATGACGATCGGAAATGTTGCCGCAGGCATCGCAGCTTGGATGAGCAAGACCTGTTTGAGGGGCTCGGAGTCGGTCCCCCAAGTGGCGACGGCTAGGATTGTACATGGAAGCAAAATCATCCGCACAGGAACTGACAAACCTGTGATGCACAACATCGTGGCCCACGGCAACTTGCCAAAATAGTCATACAGGATCGCTCCACTGACGACCAAACCCATGGGGACCGAACACTGACCGAGCTTTTCGGTCGCATGCTCGATCGGACCCGGAACCCATTCCACCCACTCTAGCCGCTTGATAAAAATCGCCAAGGCAACAGCGATCATTGGCGGACTAAAGGCAATCCGCTTCCAAGATTTGCTCAGGCCCTTGCCTGAGATCGTGTACAAGCCTGCGCTCCAGAGCGCCAAATCGACTCCAACGTTATGGATCATCAGCGAAACGACGCAAGCCGGGTAAAAGACCTCTGCAAGCGGAAGCGCAATATAACCATAGTTGTGAATCCCTGCGGTCAATCCAAAGGTTCTCTGCTGCGAATCGCTCCGCAACCCAAAGCTTGGCCCCAGACTTCTGGCAGCCCCCCAAGCGATCGCGACCCCGATCAACGTGCAGAAATACCCCAATACCGCTGGGTACCAAGCGGCTAAATCGACCGTCAGCGAAGAATCTTTAAGAATCCGGTGGAAGAACAAGCAAGGCATCAAGACATACGAGATGAAACTCGCAAGCGATCGATCGACCTCTTTGCTAAACCATCGAAGGTGACGGGCCAGTCCACCCATCCCCATCACCAAAAATACACCTAAGACGGCAGATGCTGTATCGATCCAACGATCCAACATGATGGTCAACGCATCATGTCCGACAACGATGTACCGCTGATCATTCTAGAAACAAAGTTCGAATCATCTTTGGTCACGACGATACGATCTCCGGCTCGAAGCGAGTAATTCGTTCCTTCTCGAACCCGACGACCCGTTTCGTCAAAATCGATGTCCATACGCACAGGAGCCGCATTGCCATTCGGACGCACCACGCGAACGTGGATTCGACCAACCTTCTTGTGCAACTGAGCATCCCGAATCACATCAGCAATAAACATCGGTTGCCCCTCGGTGATTGGGATCTTTTCCAAGTGCTTCTTACCGTCGTTGACTTCTAAAAGCACACTTGACTCATCCAGCATGCCGCCCTGCAAAACTCCATTGGCACCCAAGGTATAACCCTCGCGCTGCAACTGTCGGATGTCCAAATCACTTCCAGGACCACCCTTATTCCCAAACAGTACATGGCATCCGGTGGTGCTCGCGAGCAAC
>JBJTAQ010000479.1:0-4143 GCA_046090945.1 Pirellula sp. | reverse complement strand
GATCTGTCCGATCTGTCCGATCTGTCCGATCCGTCCGATCATCGATCAGTCCGATCTGTCCGATCCGTCCGATCATCGATCCGTCCGATCCGACCGATCTGTCCGATCATCGATCCGTCCGATCAGTCCGATCATCAATCCGACCGATCCGTCCGATCAGTCCGATCATCAATCCGACCGATCAGTCCGATCCGTCCGATCATCGATCCGTCCGATCATCAAGAGACCCGAATCTTCACACTCTGGCGATGCGCGGTGAGTCCCTCTTTATCGGCCAATTGGCTCACGTGGGGCTCGATCCTACCTAGTGCATCTAGCGTAAACTCGACCTCACTGAAGGATCTCAGAAAATGATTCGCGGACAATCCAGAAGCCCATCTGGCAGTTCCCCCCGTGGGCAAGACATGGGAAGGCCCGGCGGCGTAATCGCCAAGTGCCACCGGGGAATAGTGCCCCTTGAAGATCGCTCCAGCATTGCGAATCCTGCCCGAATACCAATCAGGTCGATCGACGGATATCTGCAAGTGCTCCGGAGCCAATCGATCGCAGATCTGCACAACTTCCTCCTCCGAAGCACATCGGATACTCGCTCCATATTCGATCAGCGATGCTCTGGCTAACTCAGCCCTCTCGAGCGTTCGCAATTGAAGCTCGATTTGATGATCGATTCGATCAAGCATTTGTGCATCAGCCGAGAGAACAATACTCGAACCTGGAGAATGCTCCGCTTGGGCGATCAGATCCGAAGCCGCATAAGCCGGGTTGGTACTCGAATCTGCAATGACCACCACTTCGCTAGGCCCGGCAATCGAATCGATCGCGACAGTCCCGTAAACCAATCGTTTAGCCAACGCCACAAACAGATTTCCAGGACCAACAATCATGTCAACGGCGGGTATCTCGGGGATGCCATAAGCCAAACTTGCAACACCCTGCGCCCCTCCCACGGCATACACCTCCTGGATTCCCAACTCATGGCAAGTTGCCAAAACTTCAGGATTGTAAGCACCGAAGGGGGTGGGGGGGGCCATCACGGCAATCCCGCCAACCCCCGCAACTTGAGCCGGTACGGCTGTCATTAATACGGTGGACGGATAAGCTGCCGCGCCACCCGGCACACAGATCCCAATGCGTTCTAACGGAAGATACCTCTGCTTGAGCACCTGACCTGAATGATCGGAAACCTCAACGTCCCGGTGCAAAATCGCTTGCTGAAACCTACGTATGTTGCTCCGAATCTCACGGATAGCATCTAGAAAACTGGAAGACACCGAGCGATGGGATTCGGCCAGCCTCTCGACAGGCACTCGCAAGCCTGATGCATCCATCTGAGGATCATCTAGAACTCGAGAATACTTGATCACAGCATCGGTCTTATCGACCTTCACATCCCTACATATTCGCTCGACTACCTGCTGCGGACTAAGCGGCTCTCCAAAAAGCGTCCGCGTCAACTGAGCAGACCGCTCCGATACCACATTCCCGTCGGGACTTAACCTCCTCCGCAAGCCTTCAAGGCGATCCTCGAAATCCGCAGCTTTACTGTCCAGTCGCGTCAGCATCCATCCACTCGTAAGGTCAAAGTTTCGCTAGGACTGCAAAGAGGCAAGCTGCTCGGTTGTAAAGTTGACATTGGTTGCCACCGACTGAACATCGTCGTGGTCTTCGAGTTTCTCAAGCAATTTCATGACCGATACGGCCGTCTCTGAATCGACTTCGACAGTCAAATTCGGAACACGTGTGACCTGCTTGGACTCCAAAGCGATCTGAGCCGACTCCAACGCGTCGACCAACTCGGTGTAAACATCCGTTCCACAAGTCACCTCATAGCCGTTTTCACTCTCAGTGACATCCTCGGCACCATTCTCAAGCGCCAACTCCATAAGCTTCTCCAAATCCACCGCAGACTTACTGATCGATATCAAACCCTTACGCTCGAACAAGTAAGCTACGCAGTTGGTGGAACCAAGATTTCCTCCGTGATTGTCGAACAACTTGCGTATCTCGGGTGCAGTTCGGTTGCGATTGTCGGTCATGATATCGCACAGAATCGCTACCCCACCAGGACCGTAACCTTCGTACAAAATTTCTTCAACATCGCCCCCCTCGATCTCACCGATCCCCTTCTTAATCGCTCGGTCAATGTTGTCCTTGGGCAACGAAACCGCCTTGGCGTCTAAGATAGCGGTTCTCAATCGAATGTTGCTCGATGGATCTCCTCCCCCTAACTTGGCAGCCACAATGATAGCCTTGGAAAGCTTGCTCCAAAGCTTGCTGCGTTTGCTATCGACAAGTGCCTTTCGGTGCTTGATGTTCGCCCACTGTGAGTGTCCAGCCATGGGTTGTCCTCTGGAGTGAATCGATGTTCACTGGTTGAATGATTGCTAAAACTGATTTGAATGCACCCGATGCGGTTTCGCGAATAAAACAACACGAGACCGACAGGTTCGGTGCCAATTAACGCGGTTTCTTTTTCGTAAGGCTCGTACTCAATGATCCCTTCGAAGGCTTCGACGGTCCCTTGGGCTTCGAGTCCTTTTTCAAGGACTTGTGCTTATCGGATTTTCCGGAATCGGACTTCCCCTTCGCCCCCTCCAACTTATGCGATCCAGCCTTGTTCGATCCACCCTTGTGCGATCCAGTCTTGTTCGATCCACCCTTGTCCGCCTTCGCTTTGTCAGGGCCGGTTTTATCAGGGCCGGATTTGTCAGGTTTACCTTTTTGCGTTGGGGGCTTTCCAGATTGACTCTTGTCCGTCTGACCCTTGTCTCCTTTACCCTTTTCTGCTTTCACAGGCTCGGGCTTGCCCTTGATGCCCTTTGCGTTTTTTTCGGCCTTTGAACTCTCGGGCTTGACAACCGCTGGTTTTGCCGTCGATGACTTGCCCGAAGTCGCATTTTGTGGCTTGACCCCGTTGGTACTAGGACTCTTTGAGGATTCCGCCGACTTCGAGGCCGACTTGGCTAAAGGCTGCTCTTTACCTGCCGGCTTTGCCGGAACTACCACCTTGGCTGCCTTGGCATCCTGCTTGCCCTTGGACTCACTTCCCGGGCCGGTTACCCTGCTCGAAGCGGCCTGAATTGCAGACGGCTTCTTCGAGTCCGACGCGTTCGGCGGAGTCGGTTGCACAACCGTAGGCTTAGCCAAGGCAACTTTCCCAGTCCCTTTGGATTTCGAATCGACAGACTCCTTCTGAACCTTGGGTTTCGACTTGTAAGAAACCCCCATCTCCTTGAGCACCGCTGACGGAGCAGCACTCCGGGGATGATGATACAGATCACTTGCGAATTGATGCAGCAACCCCGCGAACTCTACCCCCTTGTTCTTGGGAATCGCTCGCTCAATCCCAGGCAACGCCGTCTTTTGAAGCTCACCGAGCGTCAGAATCTCGCACTGCCACATCGCTTCGCAAATCAGATTGCTCGCTGGGATCGAATGCCCCCCCAAGGCGTGCTGAGATACATAGGATACCACAAAGGGTGACATCCCTTTCCAAGCCTCCAACTCAGCCGTAGCCTTCCCCAAATTGGCCTTCTTCATGTCGTCGATATCATACTGATACCGTGTCTCGAAAATGGATTGCAAACATTGCTTGATCCTCGATGCGGCCTGCATCGGGAAGGGCAAAGGTTTCAACGCCTCTGCCAACTCCACCGCCGTCGTCACTCGGACTTCATTCCAATCGAAATAAGTCTGCTGCAATTTCGCAAAACCCTCGTCGGCCTGCTCCACCCGAGCATCCTCGAGACAGCAAGCGTACAGCAGATGCTCAAGCACCGATCTTTGAGGAGGTTCCGCAAGCGGCTTGTAATGCTTCTTAAGCGACTTCAGGAGGTTTTCGTACTTGACCGTTCGGTTTCCGGAACTCATCGACTGTTCCTTTTCCTTTCAATCACTCTTGATCTAATTCTTCAATGACGCACTTTGCAGCAGAAACCCCACTGCTTTAATTTTTATTTCTTCCGACGAGCTTTGCCGGGCGAGTCTCCATCGACTTGATCCTCTTGAACTTCTGCCTGCCCCAAATCCTCTAGCATTTCTTCGATTTCCTCCTCCATCTCCTGCTGCATCTGCTGCTGGACCTGTACTCCCTGCCCAGCCTTGCCCTCTCGCTCCTTGGCAATCTGATCGAGAATCTGCTGG